>JAOZMV010000057.1 GCA_029934095.1 Desulfuromusa sp.
TCGCCCTTGATCTTGATCGGACCCCCGAAGATTTTTCCACTCAGAAAGATTTAAATGATGAACTGAATTACCGACAACTCTCCGCTCTGGTCAAAAAACTGGAGCGGGAAGGTTACGATGCCACCCACCAGAGAGTTGATATGCACAACCGTCTGGCGAAGCCCTTCACCTGTTTGATTATGGGGTTCCTGGGGGTTCCTTTTGCTCTGAAGAGAGGGCGAAACAGCAATATTGCCATGGGAGTTGGGATCAGTTTGGGGATTGGAGTGACCTATTTTATTATCCAATCGCTGGTCACGGCCTTTGGTTATGCAAATGCTCTACCACCAGTGGTTGCGGCCTGGTCGGCAAATTTTATTTTTTTACTCCTGGGGGTATGGTTACTCCTGAGTGTGAAGGAATAGACAACGTGAAAACTCGAATGCGGGAGCATCAAAAATGATGCTCCCGCAAAAAAAACTTTCTCACTGCTAACTATCTCAATATCTATAGGTATCCGGTTTATAAGGTCCTGAAGCTGGCACACCCAGATATTTTGACTGTTCATCTGTCAACACCGTCAGTTTAGCCCCCAGTTTATCCAGATGTAACCGCGCCACTTTTTCATCTAATGTTTTTGGCAACACGTAGACCTTTTTTTCATAATTATCAGAATTATTAAACAACTCAATCTGAGCCATAACCTGATTGGTAAACGAAGCGGACATGACAAAGCTCGGATGGCCGGTTGCACAACCCAGGTTCAATAAACGCCCTTCAGCTAATACAATAACCCCGTGGCCATCCTCGAAAATCCAGCGATCCACTTGTGGCTTGATATTTTCCCTCGTCACAGAAGAATCTCTCTCGACCGCAATCATCTCTATTTCGTTATCAAAGTGACCGATATTCCCAACGATGGCATTATTTTTCATCTGCCGCATATGTTCTAAAGTAATGACATCTTTATTACCTGTAGTCGTCACGTAAATATCGGCATAATCAAGTACGTCTTCAACCCGCTTCACCTCATAACCTTCCATCAGTGCCTGCAAAGCACAGATCGGGTCAATTTCAGTCACAATCACCCGTGCACCTTGTCCACGTAGCGACTGACAGCACCCCTTACCAACATCACCGTAGCCACAGACCACCGCAACTTTCCCCGAAATCATCACATCGGTCGCACGCATGATGCCATCAACCAGAGAATGACGACAGCCGTAGACATTATCAAATTTCGACTTGGTCACCGCATCATTGACATTCATCGCCGGAAACAACAAGCTGCCATCTGCTGCCATCTGGTAAAGACGATGAACACCCGTCGTCGTCTCCTCCGTGACCCCTTTAATCGAAGCTGCTGTCTGGACCCATCTGCCCGGGTTTACGGTAATTGATTTTTCCAGGGTCTTAACCAGCTCATACCAGTCCTCAGGATCTTCAACTGAGACTTCAGGAACAGTCGATTCTTCCCATTCATTCCCCTTCAAAACAAACATCGTGGCATCGCCACCATCATCGAGGATCATATTCGGATATTCCCCATCGGGCCAGGTCAATGCCTGTTCGGTACACCACCAATATTCTTCCAGAGTCTCCCCCTTCCAGGCATAAACCGGAACTCCCTGGGGAGAGGCGACTGTCCCCTCCGGGCCAATGGCAACAGCGGCGGCCGCATGATCCTGAGTGGAAAAAATATTACAGGAGCACCAACGGACTTTCGCCCCCAATTCGAGCAAGGCTTCAATCAGAACCGCCGTCTGGATAGTCATATGTAGAGAACCGGTAATCCGTGCCCCCTGCAATGGATATTGCCCGGCATACTCTTCGCGCAAGGACATCAACCCTGGCATTTCTTCCTGAGCAAGCAGAATTTCTTTACGACCCCATTCTGAAAGAGAAAGATCTTTCACTTTAAAATCACTAAAATTTGACAATTTATTTTTCTCCTTTGTTAAAATCCAAATTCACGAAGCGTTTATTTAGCATGATTTGCCAAGTATAAACAAGTTACACGACCCTCTTCTTTTCCACTCTGGAGAGCCATAGAGATGTCAGCTCAAACCAGCTTCGCAACAAGATGGTTGCCGCCAATCGACCAAGCAAATTTCTGCTTAAAAAATCATAAACTGGCTCAAAAAAATTAAGCCATTTCAGACTGCCTGTTCCAACCGGAAGACCTTGACGGAAGGCACACCGTGCATCAACAGCAAAGAACAATTGCCAGGCATGGGTGCGGATATAGCAGCCTGCCTGCCACCAGATCCTCCATCGTTCCTTGACCGGCAGTTCATTCAACAGTTTCCTGATTAACTGAAAGAAAGGGAGCAGCAGGAGTTTTTCGCTATTTAGTTGTTGCCGATATACGCCGGGGGCCATGGTAAAAAAATGGTTCCAGCCGATGGTTCGGAAACACATGATCAAAGACCCCAATAACTGCCTCTGCCAGAGCCCCTCCGTTTCAAAGCGGCGTGCCGAAGTACTGATTTCAGCAGGGAGCAGTTGCCACTGCCCGACTGAGCGTAAACGCTCTGCAAAATCGGTATCCTCCATGGCGGGAAGATTTTCACAAAAGCTGCCAACCTGCTCCAGCAAGCTGCGATGGAGGAAGAAACCCTGATCACCATGGATGGTTTCCGGTCGTCCCAGGCGGGCTTTCCATTCATAAAAATAATACCCTCCCGAAAGGGAGTGATCCTGCCGGCGAAATTTTAGGGCAAAATGTCCTGCGATATTTTCACTTCCGGTGCTGGACAGATGATCCAATCCCTTTCTCAGAGCCAACGGATCAGTAAAGCGGCTATCGATATGAAGAAACAACAACCATTCTCCCGTCGCAGCCTCCACAGCAGAATTTAGTTGGCGACCACGTCCTGCCGAGCTCTGAATGATTTTAAGAGCGGCCCAATCAGGATCTTGCGATTGGAGCCATTCCAAACTACCATCGGTTGAACCACCATCACAAATCACCAATTCCAGATTGATATCCTGCTGGCAGCTCAAATCTGCAAAAAAACCTGGTAATTGCGAACATTCATTGAGAATCGGAACAATGAGAGTGAGTTGCACTTTTTCCATTTTATCAGTCACCGTCCCGGCTGAAAAAACCGTTCATATCAATCCAACGTATGCTATAAAGTAACTATATTTTATCTTTCGTCTGTCCTGGCCTGTCGTCAGGACGATAACTTTTTACACCTGACATAGCAAGGGGTTGAAGATGAGTGAAATCATTGATATCTACGCTCGTGAGATCCTGGACTCACGCGGCAATCCAACGGTAGAGGTAGAAGTTGCTCTGGAAACGGGCGTTATTGGTAGAGCCGCAGTGCCGAGTGGAGCATCGACCGGAGAACGCGAAGCTCTGGAACTTCGTGATGGCGATAAAAATCGCTATTTCGGTAAAGGGGTACTCAAAGCTGTCGAACATGTCAACGAGGTCATTGCCACAGAAATAGTTGGCTGGGAAGCCAGTGATCAGATCGGGATTGACCGCAAGCTACTGGCTCTGGATGGGACTGATTTCAAGAGTAAACTTGGGGCCAACGCCCTGCTTGGCGTCTCCATGGCTTGCGCTAAAGCAGCTGCCGAAGATGCCGGACTACCGCTTTACCAGTATATCGGTGGGGCCAATGCCAAAGAGCTTCCGGTGCCGATGATGAATATCATTAACGGTGGCGAACATGCCGACAACAATGTGGATATTCAGGAATTCATGATCATGCCGGTTGGAGCCGAAAGCTTCAAAGAGGCCCTACGGATGGGCGCAGAGATCTTTCATACCCTGAAAAAAGTACTGAAAGACAAAGGCTATAATACCTCAGTTGGAGATGAGGGCGGGTTTGCACCCAATCTGAAGAGCAATGAAGAGGCTCTGCAGGTGATCATGGAAGCAATTGAATCTGCTGGATATAAAGCAGGGGAAGATATCCTTCTGGCGCTGGACGTTGCCGCATCGGAAATTTACAATGACGGTCAATACAATTTTACCAACGAGAAACAGGCGATCAAAACGGCGGCAGAAACGGTAGCATTTTATGAAGATCTGGTTGCCCGCTATCCAATTATCTCCATTGAAGATGGCCTGGCTGAAAACGATTGGGATGGCTGGAAGCTGATGACTGAAAAACTTGGTGATAAAATCCAGATTGTCGGTGATGATCTGTTTGTGACCAACACCAAAATTCTCAAAGAAGGGATTGACAAGGGGATCAGCAACTCAATTCTGATCAAGGTCAACCAGATCGGTACTCTGACCGAAACTCTGGAAGCGATTGAAATGGCCAAACGGGCTGGATATACAGCGGTTATCTCCCACCGTTCCGGTGAAACAGAAGATACCACTATCGCGGATCTTGCGGTAGCAACCAATGCCGGACAGATCAAAACAGGATCCCTGTGCCGGACTGACCGCATCTGTAAGTATAATCAACTCTTGCGGATCGAAGATGAATTGGACGACACAGCTGTTTTTAACGGTAAAGATGTTTTCTACAATTTATAGCACGACATAAACTCAGAAAACAGTTCGGGGGATGGAATCAATTCCATCCCCCGAACTTTATCACACCGGGTAGAGCAGATAACTGCTGCTCTTTTTTTCCCGTTTCAACTTTCCATTATCAGCCATTTCTTTAATCAACTTCTGCAGCTGTTTTTTGTTGGTAGCGGCAAACAGCGGGTAGAGGTCGGTCTGTTTGATTCCCGCCTGTTTGGTTACCTCTTCCAGAATGGTCTTTTCTAGAGTTGTCGGATCTGTTCTCTTCTGAGCAACGGTTTCAGGGCTGCTTCCAGAGTCAAACACTGTCATTTGAGGAGCAGCTGCGGGTTGCTTTTCCGTTTCTTGAGCCGGCACATTATGCGCTGCAGCAAGTTCCTGTTCAGCATGAATCTCCCGTTCTATGGAGATTATTTTCTGATAAAAATAGAAACCAGCGCCAACAACCAACAACAGAATAATAAACCAGAACATGCAAGCCTCCAAATCAGTTTGTGATGGTATCGTGAAAAGTCCGCCCTACGGTGTTACAAAAATTTTTCAGGATCTTGACCTAGCATATGTAGGTCTTCACCCCCGAAAAAATTCTGCGCCTTGTAGGACGTTTTTTTACTTAGCCATCTCTTCTCTTTGCGATTACCTCAATTTGTATTTTCATCATCCCGATTAAACCAGCGTTCAAACCAGTTCCGATGATCTTTCGCGGCCAGGATTTTTAAATCATTTGGCCCCAGCCAGATCCCCCCACAATCGGGGCAACAATCCATAGGGACACCATGGAAGGTCATCGGTTCAATAATCATACCACACTTCGGACAACGTCCCAGACAGGCTTTCGCCATTGCTGTCTGTTTCATCCTGGCCAGATCTTCCTGTTCTTTTTTGTGAAAATATTCATTTTCCAGCGCCTCTTCACGATCTTTCCAAGCATCTGACATCAGCGACCTCCCATCTTCACAATCCATCAAAAGAGAACTCTCCCCCCATTCAACTATAATTCAAACCATATTGTCCAGCCCCGTAAGCGGCACTCTTGCCGAAGTTGAACAGCGTGCCAAGCTGTAGAATCCAGATCAACTCAGATATTTCAACCCCGGCAACGGTTAAGCAGCCCAACAAACCACCCAGATTTTGTTCTCCCTGCTCCCTTTTCAGGGTACGCCAATCCTTCCAGTGCAGTCCATTTTCAAGTAATTCTACCCGATTTGCCAGAGAAATTAAACCGGCCGGATTATCAACCAGTTCAATCCCGGCACAACCGGCTAGCAGTGCTGTGACCCGGCGCAAAAGGTAAGGAAATATATCGATGAATCCAGCTTTAAACAGCGGCTTACCCTGACGCAGCAAACGTAATGGACTGATAATTTCAAGTTGGATTGAATCGGCCAGAAAGGGCTGTCGCTCCAGCCACCAGGATAAATTACTGACCGGTGGAGTCAGCGCATCAAGCTGCTTGCCAGCACACCAAAGCATTGACTGTATCCCGCTGCCATCTTCCGCCTCAACCCCTTCCAGAATAAACTGTCCGGAGTTATGATAGAGCCCCCGGGTCCCCAAATGCTGCAGCAAACAAACAAAAGGGTCAATCGCATTGATTCCAGAGCCAATAAAAAGAACCGGGAGAATAATTCTCTGTTTCGGCTCAATCAGTCCGTATTGCGAAATATCAGGAGAGAAAACTAATGCCGGAGCCGGTTTTTGAATCTGTCGCTGTAAAATTGGATCATCGGGAGGGTCGGGTTGTAAAAGTTGTTTCAGTTGGCCGGAAAAGTTTTTCCCCAGTGGCTCAGAAAAAGTTTTTAATGCCAGCAATAACTCGCGCCGAAGCTGCAACAACCCGAGAAACGGCAAGTTGAAATAATTACTTATTTCAAGGTGAAAATAGAGTTTTACATATTCTACCTGTTTCAACTCTGCCGGAAATGGCGCACAATAACCCACTGAAACCTCCGATAAGATTGCACCTTGAGTGAGATTTTGCTATATCCTGTTCTTAAACCCGAATCAGTGGAGATTTAACCAGTTCGGGTTAACATCCTATAGCACCCCCAAAGGGAGAACAACTGAATGTTTCAGTTCACACTATTGAAGGAAGATCCGCACAGTCGGGCCCGGCGCGGTCGGCTTGAAACACCACATGGCACCATCGAAACACCGATCTTCATGCCAGTTGGCACCCATGGAGCTCTGAAAGCCATGACCCCGGCCCAAGTTGAAGAAACCGAAGCGCAGATCATCCTTTCCAACACCTATCACCTCCATCTGAAACCCGGTGAAGGATTGGTGAAAAAAGCGGGTGGACTACATAAATTTATGAATTGGAAAAAACCGATACTTACAGACAGTGGTGGATTTCAGGTATTTTCGCTGCCAAAGAAAAGAATCGGTGAAGATGGGGTCCACTTTCGCCATGAATTAACCGGCGAAGAGATTTTTCTCGGGCCAAAAGAAGCGATGCAGATTGAAAATGATCTGGGTGCCGATATCATCATGGCTTTCGACGAGTGTATCCCCTACCCGACCACCCATGACTATGCAGCAAAGTCGATCAAAAAAACCATCCGCTGGGCCGAAAACTGCCTGAAATATCATGCCAGGGAAGATCAAGCCCTGTTTGGTATTGTCCAGGGAGGGATCTATGATGATCTCCGCCGTGAGTGCGCAGAGACTTTGACAGCATTGGATTTCCCCGGTTATGCCATCGGCGGAGTGAGTGTTGGAGAAGGGTTGGAACTGTTAAAAAAAGTGGTTGATTTCACCGAACCCTTTATGCCAAAAAATAAACCCCGTTATCTGATGGGAGTTGGCTTACCGGAAGATATTCTTGAATCAATTGAACGGGGGATGGATATGTTTGACTGCGTCATCCCGACCCGTTACGCCCGCAGCGCCACTCTCTTCACCAAGCGTGGCAAAATCAGATTAACCAACCGCAATTTTCGCAGAGACTTCTTCCCGGTTGATCCCTCCTGTGATTGCTATTGCTGTCGTAATTTTACCCGCGCGTACCTGCACCACCTGTTTAATGCCAATGAGATCCTCTCAGCAACTCTGGCCGCGATCCACAATGTCCGTTTTTACCTGAACATGGTTGCTGGAGCCCGGACAGCCATTGAAGCTGGCGACTACCCGGCATTTAAAAAAGATTTTCTTGGGGAGTATTCATCTGGGAAGAAATAATTACTAATTGAGAAGCGATCCTTTTCTCCTTCTATGATTTGGATAAGCTGGTGCTATGCTGCGAACAATTCTGACTATATTTAAATATTGGCAGGGTGGTCAAAAACACCAGAGATAAGTAAAGTATCTCCCGAACTTCGAACCTGATCAGATCTGTAAGCGGCTACATGGGTGAACAAAAACTTCTTTGTTTATGGATGCTTCTCAATCCACTCCCTGGCTAATTCTTGTCCCCTCGCTATTTGTTCAGATGTCATTTTTTTAGCAAGCAGATCTCTAAATTTTTCCGCTTTGGCATATCCATTTGCCGCAGCAATATCACAAAACATATGCGCCATTGAATAATCCTGAGTGACTCCATCCCCTT
>JAOZMV010000058.1 GCA_029934095.1 Desulfuromusa sp.
CGACTGCCGGGTGGGGGCTGTCTGGTTACGAGGATCGTGTCACCCATGATGGTGGCACAGTAGCAGGCAGTGATGATGAGGCTCCTCGTCAACCACCAGCAGAAGAGGGACTGGATAATCAGCCTGAAGAGCCAGCGGTTGATGACGTTCCGATTGAAAAAAACACTGTTCCGCCGGTCAAGCCTGGGCCTGAAGAAGTGCAACAACAGTTGGTGCCGAAGCAACTAGAAACGTTAGATAAAGAAGATCGGGGAGAGCAAGCCAACCAAAGCGATGGTCTACAAAGTATGGTAGCAGGGTTTGCTGGTTGGGGGCTTGCTTCTGGGCGCCGCAAGAGCATCAAAAAACAGATTATTGACGAAGATCTGCAACGTTTTTCTCAGCCCGAAGCCCGCAATTGGCGTTGGGATGGCAGTCGCTTGCAGAAGGATGGAGAAAAAGAACAGCTGAATTGGGACAAACCGTTAGTTCAAATGGCAGTATTTAATGTCAGTAAGAAGCCGAAGAAAGCTATGCCGGAAACAGTAGAGTAAATTCTAAGTCGTGTATTGCGGTAAAAATTGTTACTATTTAGTTATGCACCGGAGAAAAGCCACTATAAACTAGCCAGGAGGAAAGTTATGGCCAAAGAAGAAACGAAAAATGTGGAAATAACAACCGAAACAGAGCAGGAAAAAGAACAGACCACGATTCGTTGGGACGGTTCCAAAATGCGCAGTACTTATGCCAATATCTGTAATGTTTCCAGTAGCCGCGAAGAAGTAACGCTGCTGTTTGGTACAAATCAGAACTGGCATGCAGGTCAAAAGGAACTGACCGTAGAATTGTCTGATCGGATGACTCTTAATCCTTATGCTGCCAAGCGTTTAGCGGTGTTGTTGACAAACACTATGCAGGAGTATGAAAAACGTTTTGGTGAGCTGCACCTCGATATCCCAGAAAAATAAATTGATTTTTTTACAGATATTAATTGATAAAGCCCGTCACGATTGAATGATTGTGTCGGGCTTTTCTTGTCCATGTTCGATAAAATATTGAAATATCTACATGTTATGTCTAAAATTGTATCTTGAATAATCATTGTAGAATTGTTCTTGATTTTATTGTGTTAGTAATTCGTTTGGAATGATTTGCTTATGAGCCACTTTGATACCATCACGACTGACAGTCAGCAGAGGGGAAATCCGGAACTCTGGACAGATTTCACCGCAGCCTGTAGTGAGCAGGACTATTATCACAGCTGGTTGGCACTGCAATGTGGTCTGATCCCCGGTGCTGAACAAGGTCTGTTGATTGTTGCCGCTGCCGATAAGCAATTTCAGCCGGTTGCAGGATGGCCACAAAAGGGGAACGATCCACAGCGACTGTCCGATGTTGTTGAACGCGTCCTGGCAGAGAACTGCGGTCTTCTGGTTGAGATAGAGGATACACAAAACTATGCAATTGCCTACCCACTGCTGATCGATGAAGAATTGTGCGGTGTGATTGCACTGGAAGTTTCTGCTTCGGGCGAGGCAGAGTTGCAACAAGCAATGGAGCATTTACAGTGGGGGATCGCCTGGTTGGAGTTGCTGGTCCGGCGCAAACAGGCTGATCAGGATCAGGCAACTTTATATCGTCTGAAAACCGCTGTCGATATGCTTGCTGTAGTTCTTGGGCAAGAGAGCTTTGCCGCGGCGGCGATGGCTTTTACTACCGAACTCTCTGCCGCCAGTGACTGCGAACGGGTCAGCCTCGGTTTCTTACGCGGCCGGAACCTTAAATTGCAAGCCGTTTCCCACAGTGCCGAAGTCGGCAAGAAGATGAACCTGACTCGCTCCATCGAGCGGGTTATGGAAGAGGCGATCCAGCAACGCCGTGAAATATCTTATCCGTCAGTTGACGATGATGTGCTGATCTGTCGTGAGCACGAAGCCCTGTCTCGACAGCAATCGATGGCCTCAATTGTCAGTTTCCCATTATATGGGCAGGGGCGCTATTATGGTGCGCTGACCTATGAACGTGCCGCGGATAAACCTTTCAGCGAACAGGATATCGAATTTTTCCGCGCCGTTGCTGCTTTACTCGGCCCGGCCTTGGAGAGTAAATATTTAAACGATCAACCACTTCCGGTCAAAGTCAAAACCGCCACCCAACAGCAACTGCAACGTATATTCGGCCCACGCTATTTCGGCCGCAAGCTGTTTTTACTGCTGCTGATCGGATTGATTACTTGCTTTAGCGTGCTCGACTGGGATTATCGATTGTCTGCCGATATGACTCTGGAAGGTGCGATTCGTCGGGCGGTGGTGGTGCCTTTTAATGGTTTTATCGATCAAGCTCCCGCACGCGCCGGGGACTTGGTTGCACAGGGAGCGCTGCTCTGCTCTCTGGATGACCGTGATTTGCACCTGGAGATGCTGGCTAAAAAAAGTCAACAAAGGCAGTTAAGTCGGCAGTACCAGGAAGAGGTCGCCAAGCATGACCGCGCCCAGGCCAAAATTATCAAAGCGCGGTTGAATCAGTCGCAGGCTGAACTTGATTTGATCGTTGCCAAGTTGGAACGGAGCCGGTTGACGGCACCTTTTGCCGGGCTGCTGGTCAGCGGTGACCTGAGTCAACGGCTTGGTAGTGCTGTGGAACAGGGGGAGGTTCTGTTCGAGGTGACCCCGCTGGATGCCTACCGGGTTATTCTCAAGGTTGATGAGCGCCGTATCGCTGACGTGCAGAAGGGTCAGCAGGGGAGTCTGGTACTTTCATCTTTACCTTACCAGCAGTATCAATTTACCGTATCAAAAATCACCCCGCTCACCAAGGCCGAAGACGGACGCAATTACTTCCGGGTTGAGGCGCAGCTGCAAACGGTTGATGATAGCCTGCGCCCGGGGATGGAGGGGGTCGGCAAGATTTCTATCGACCGTCGTAAGCTGATCTCGATCTGGACCCGTGATTTACTGGAATGGGTCCGGCTAACGCTGTGGAACTGGTTGCCCTGAAATGATATCGCGCAGCGGAACTGTGTATGAGTGAATCGCTCTTCAGCCAGTCCTGGTATCGGGTTGCGCCGCTCAAACCGCGCTTGCGCAGTCACGTGCAGATCCACAAACATTGTTATCGTGGGGACGACTGGTACGTTATTCAGGATCGTTTTACCGGTCGTCATCACCGCTTTTCACCAGAAGCTTATCAATTGATCGGTTTGATGGATGGTCGCCGAACGCTTGGTTTGATCTGGGAGACTGCCTGCACGCAACTCGGTGATCATATGCCGACTCAGGATGAGGTGATCGGACTGCTGTCGCAACTGTTCCGTTCCGACCTGTTGCAGACCAGTGCACTACCCGATTTTTCCGAATTGCAACAACGGCAAGGCCATGGCCAGCGCAATCGCTTACTGGCGAACCTGCGATCACCGATGTCGGTCCGCTTCCCATTGCTTGATCCGGATCGTTTTTTAACCGCGACCATGCCGATCTTAAGCTTCTGTTTCAGCTGGCTGGCGCTATTTATCTGGTTGATTGTTGTTGCCACAGCATTAGTGCTGGCGGTTATACACTGGCCCGACCTGATGACAAATTTCAGCGACCAGTTGTTGTCGATGGAGAATCTTTTCCTGGTTAGTCTGATTTATCCACTGCTCAAGCTGCTGCATGAATTTGGCCATGCCTACATGGTAAAAAAATGGGGTGGCGAGGTTCACGAAATGGGCATCATGCTGTTGGTGTTCATGCCGATCCCTTATGTCGATGCCTCATCTTCGCTGGCTTTTCGTGACAAACGTAAGCGGATGCTGGTCGGCGCAGCAGGGATTCTGATCGAACTTTTTGTCGCTGCTCTGGCGCTGCTGACTTGGTTGAATGTTGAGCAGGGGGCGATCAGCGCCGCGGCTTTTAATGTCATGCTGATCGCTGGTGTCTCGACGTTGCTGTTTAACGGCAATCCACTACTGCGTTTTGATGCTTATTATGTGCTTGCGGATTTTCTGGAAATTCCCAATCTTGGGCAGCGTAGCAACCGTTATGTCGGCTACCTCTGTCAGCGGTATCTGCTAGGTGTCGGCAGCGCCGAATCGCCAGCCTCTTCGCCGGGAGAGGCCGGCTGGCTTTTTGCGTACGCGCTGACATCATTTAGTTATCGTATTTTTATTTCCATTCGGATCATCCTGTTTGTGGCCGGAAAGTTTTTTTTCTTCGGTGTGTTGTTTGCGCTCTGGGCCGGTTTTGGCATGCTGGTAGCGCCGGTGTTTCGAGTTGCGAAATTTCTGTTCAAGGATGCCAAGATGCAAAGGAAAAAAGTCCGGATTTTATTGACTGTCCTGATTCCGCTTGGAATATTCCTGGCAGCTTTGTCCCTGCTTCCGGTACCGTTCTACACAAGTTGCGAAGGGGTCACCTGGGTTGCGGAAGAATCGCAGGTCTACGCCGGTGCGGACGGGTTTATCACTGCGGTTCTCACTGACAGCGGCGAGCAGGTCGAGGCAGGGACTGCGTTGATTCGTTCGGAGAATCCGCAATTGGAGGTTCAGGTCCGTTTACTGGAGGCGCGGTTACAAGAATATCAGGCCCGTTACAACCTCAGTTTGCTTGTTGACCGGACCGAATCGATTCTATTGAGGGAGGAACTCGGGCGTATTGAAGCTGAACTGGCTCGTGCCAGAGAACAACTACAGTCACTGCTGTTACAGAGTCATACCTCCGGTGTTTTTGTCTTACCGCAGGCAGAGAATCTGCTCGGCCTGTTTGTCCGCCGGGGAATGCCACTAGGTTATATTCTCGACCGGAACAAGATGAGCGTCCGGGTGTTGGTACCCCAAGCGAATATCGAACGGGTCCGAGCTGATACGCAGAAAGTTGAGGTTCGTTTAGCGGAGCAGATTAACTCGGTGATTCCGGCTAGAGTAATCCGTGAAGTTCCAGCTGCCAGTCACGATTTGCCGAGTTTGGCACTTAGTTTGGAAGGTGGCGGTCTTTACGTTCTTGACCCTCGCGAATCGGAGCGGCCGAAGAGTCTGGAACGACTGTTTCAGTTTGATATTGAACTTGCAGAAGCTGTGGCAGATAAGGTTGAGGAACGCGTTTACGTTCGCTTTGAGCATTCTCCGGAGCCACTGGCTTTTCGCTGGTACCGAGGGTTGCGGCGTCTGTTGCTGAGCCGCTTTGCGATTTAGGGCTGCTGATGACTGTCATATCCAACCTATATATCCCGCCGGCAACCCATGATGTGCGTGCCGAACGACCTGATCGGGTAGATAAAAAACTGGAGAGTTATGCGCATCAGCTTTTTGGTCGAGTACGAAAAATATTTTCCGGGCGGGGTCGGTTGCGGCGTCTGGTCGCTCGGATTGAAGCTGCCGAGCCACGTTTGCAGGCATTGGATGACCAGCAGTTACGTCTGGAGGTGCAGCAGCTAAGACAACAACTGTATAGCGACGGGATGATTGATGAACTGCTGGTGTGCAGTTTTGCCCTGATTCGGGAACTGAGTGTCCGCACCCTGGGTATGCGCCCATATGCGAGCCAGCTCACCGGTGGGCTGGTATTGCTGCAAGGGATGGTGGCAGAGATGGATACCGGCGAAGGCAAGACGCTCACCGCGATCTTGCCGGCTGCCACGGTTGCATTGGCCGGAGTACCTGTCCACGTAATCAGCGTCAACGATTATTTAACCGCCAGAGATGCTGAAACGATGCTACCGCTTTACCGGGCCCTTGGTTTGCACGTCGGTTGTGTAGTGCACGGGCAGACTCCGGTTGAAAGACGGCAGGCCTATCGGTGTGCGGTCACCTATGCAACCAACAAAGAGCTGGTATTTGATTACCTGCGGGATCGTTTGACATTAGGGGAGCGAACCGATTCACTGCTGCTCCAGGCAGAATATCTCCATAGTGAGACGCAACGGAGTAAGCGTGTCCTGATGCGTGGTCTCCATTTTGCCATTGTTGATGAAGCCGACAGTATTCTGATTGATGAAGCGCGAACACCATTGATTATCTCCGGAGCGGATGGTGGTGATGAAGAAAAACAGTTTTTACAACAGGCACTTGATCTGGCGGCAGAGCTTAGTGATGGGGATGACTATGTCCTTGACTTGGCGCGGCGGCAAGTACATATAACCAATATTGGTAAACAAAAGATCTCTGCAGCAGTAGGTCAGTTGGGGCCTCTCTGGAGTGGCTTGGTGCGGCGAGAATCGACGGTCAGTCAAGCATTGACGGCGCAACACTTCTTTCATCAGGATGAGCAGTATCTGTTGCGTGACGGCAAGGTACAGATCATTGATGAGTTTACTGGTCGGGTGATGGAAGACCGTTCCTGGGAGCAGGGGCTGCATCAGTTGATCGAATTGAAAGAAGGTTGCGAGCTGACCCAGCGCCGGGAAACCCTGGCGAAGATCAGCTATCAGCGTTTTTTTCGCCGCTATCGTCAACTTTCCGGGATGACCGGGACCGCCAAAGAGGTTGCCGCTGAACTCTGGTCGGTTTATCACCTGCCGACATTAAAGGTGCCGACCCATCGTCCGATTATCCGTAAAATTCTGCCAGATCGGGTATTGGCGACTCAGCAGCAGAAATGGCAGGCTGTGGTCAAAGAAATCTGTCGCCTGCATCAGCAAGGGCGGCCGCTGTTGATCGGCACCCGATCGGTTGCTGCTTCTGAGCACTTGTCAGCGTTGGTTTGTCAGGCCGGCTTGCAGCATCAGGTGTTAAATGCCAAACAGGATGCTGCTGAAGCAGATATCGTCAGCACTGCCGGAATCGCAGCAAGTATCACCATTGCCACCAATATGGCTGGTCGGGGGACCGACATTGTCCTGGGTGAAGGGGTGCGTCAAATAGGGGGCTTGCATGTTATCGCGACCGAACGTCATGAGGCAGCGCGGATCGATCGCCAGTTGGCCGGACGTTGTGGTCGCCAAGGTGATCCCGGCAGTTATCAGGCTATTCTCTCTTTAGAGGATCCGTTACTTGATAGCGCACGTGGCGGTCTCGTTGCGCTGCTGTTGAAAAAAATCGGCTTGTCCAATACAGGGTTCATGCAGTCTTTGGCTCAGAGGGAAATCAGTCGTGTGCAAGGGAATGTGGAAAAAAATCATGCCCGGATCAGAAAAGAATTATTTCGTCAGGATCAACAGCAGGGGAGTCTGTTGTCATTTTCCGGTAAGTTGGAATAAGGAGAAAATTGTGAAATTCTATCAGTTGTTTTTTTTCTTAATTATTATGCCTTCTCTGGTTTTTGCTGTAGAGGTGCCAACCTTGGAGGGGATGATCGAACCAAATGAGTTGGTTGAATTCAGCAGTCAGGTTCCCGGTATTATTGAACAGATAAATGTTGACCGAGGCGACTACGTCCAGCGTGAACAAGTATTGGCCAAGTTGAAATCGGGTGTCGCGGAGGCTGCTGTAAATCTGGCATTCGCACGGCTTGAGTTCAGTTTACGCAAAGCAGAACGGAATCAAGAGTTGCACAGAAAGCAGCTGATTTCAAACCATGAAAAGGATGAAATTGAAACTGAGGTCCAGTTGGCACAATTGGAGTTGCAGAAGAGCCAGGAATTTTTGAAACTGCGAACTATTATGAGTACAACTGCTGGCTTTGTGGTTGAACGTACAGGTGCTGCAGGTGAGTATGTTGGCGAAGAACCATTTTTAATTGTCGCCAGAATAGATCCATTGAACGTTGAGGTCGTGGTCCCGGTCGAATATTTTGGAGCAATCAAGAAAGGACAGTATGCGCAGGTTGTACTTGAGGAACCGGTTGGCGGAACTTATAAGGCAAAAGTCGTCATTGTTGACCACGTTATCGATGCTGCCAGCGGTACATTTAGGGTGCGATTGGAACTGCCAAACCAGAAATTAAAGCTCCCTGCTGGCTTGAAATGTCTGGTTACTTTCTAGCAGGCTGTTGAAGAACTATCTGCGTTGCGATTGCTGTGTTGAAAATTGCCTCAAAATGCTCATTTACTGGATGTAAACTGTGCTTTTTCGACAATTTTCG
>JAOZMV010000059.1 GCA_029934095.1 Desulfuromusa sp.
AGGGGAAACCCCGCCCCTACGAATACTCAATGGCGGAAATGGCGCATTCCGGTGAATACCATCGCTATCCCTGCCTCATCTGCCGCAGCAATCACCTCTTCATCACGAATCGATCCGCCCGGTTGAATAACGGCAGTGATACCAACAGCAGCGGCATTATCGATACCGTCGCGGAAAGGAAAAAATGCATCAGAGGCCATGGCGGCCCCCTTGACATCCAGCCCAGCATGATCAGCCTTGATTGCAGCAATTCTGGCTGAATTGACCCGGCTCATCTGCCCCGCACCAACGCCGATAGTCATTCCGTCCTTGCAATAGACAATGGCATTTGACTTGACAAATTTTGCAACTCGCCAGGCAAAATCGAGATCCTGGCGTTCCTTATCGGTCGGTGCCCGTTTAGTGACAACCTTTAGATCATCACTCAACAGCAGATCGGCCTCCTGTACCAACAGGCCACCATTAACCCGCTTGTAATCAAGTCTTGATGCAGTCTCAGTTGGCCACTCACCACATTCAAGTAAACGTACATTCTTCTTTTTAGCAATGATCTCTGGAACGGCTGCCGCAACCTTTGGCGCAATAATAACCTCAACAAATTGCTGGTCAACAATCGCCTGCGCTGTTTCAGCATCCAGCTCCCGATTAACAGCAATAATACCCCCAAAAGAAGATTCGGGATCGGTAGAGAAAGCCCGCTGATAAGCTTCCAGCAAAGTAGTTCCCGTAGCCACACCACAAGGGTTCGCGTGTTTGACGATAACACAGGCCGGCGCTTCACCAAATTGCTTGATACATTCAAGAGCGGCATCGGTATCGCCAATATTATTATAGGAGAGAGCCTTACCCTGCAGTTGTCGTGCTGTTGCAATTGAAGCTTCGGCAATATTTTTTTCTACATAAAATGCCGCCTGCTGATGTGGATTTTCACCATAACGCATCCCCTGGGCTTTCTGAAATTGGAGGGTCAGGGTCGGGGCAAAATCTGCGGCATCCGCGCTGGTTTTCTTTCCGAGCCAATTGGAAATTGCACCATCATAAGCAGCAGTCCGTTGATAAACTTTAACCGCCAGTTGAAAATTGGTCGCAGCCGAAACATCACCACTACTCTGCTTCATTTCGGTGATAACCGTTTCATAATCGGCGGGATCGACCAGCACCGTGACAAACTTATTATTCTTTGCCGCACTCCGCAGCATTGTCGGCCCACCGATATCGATATTCTCAATAGCATCTTCTAAGCTGCAGCCTTCCTTGGCCACCGTCGCTTCGAAGGGATAAAGGTTAACCACCACCATATCGATCGGCTCAATATCATGTTTCGCCATTGCATTGACATGCTCTGGATTATCACGCAACCCGAGCAATGCACCATGAACCTTCGGATGCAGGGTTTTCACCCGGCCATCCATCATCTCGGGAAAACCGGTATAATCAGCAACGTCCATCACCGGAATCCCAGCATCGCGAATCATTTTTGCAGTTCCACCAGTTGATAACAATTCAACTCCAAAACCGTTCAATTCACGGGCCAGATCGAGCACTCCGGTTTTATCAGAGACTGAAATCAATGCACGTTTGATAGTAGCCATGAGATTTCCTTTCAAAAATAATCAATAAAATCAATGGGGTAAAAAAGCGGTTAAACAGCTACCTTGCGGTACTGCTAAAATTCATAAATATGTCTGTTGCTACGATATTATATATGGGGGTAAAGGGTGTTTTTAAGCTAGTCTGATCGACCAGAGATTGAGGAATTTATTAACATGATTCCCCCCTGCTGACAACCGCTTTTAACGCTACGAATTCACCATGCTCTCTTCTTTTTTGTGAGGATGTCCTTATGCAGTCAGATATCGTCGCGGAACCCGGCTGCCAATGCGGCAAAAAACTTCATAGGAGATGGTATCCAGCTGTTTCGCCCAATCATCTCCAAGAATTGACAACCCATCTGCAGAACCAAGCAAGGTGACACAATCACCCACGGCAACATCAGGGACAGCGCTGACATCGAGCATGATCCAGTCCATACATACCCGACCGATAATCGGGACTTTCTGCCGATGCAGAATCCCCTGACCACAATTACTGAAAAGGCGATTATAACCATCCGCATAGCCGAGCGGCAGAACCGCGACCGTCATATCATCAGCGGCATGATAACAGTGACCGTAGGAAATACCACTTCCAGCAGGCAACTGGCGCAACTGAGCGATACAGCTACGTAAGTGCATGACCGGCTGCAAATCTAATTTAGTGGAGAAATCGGCACCGGGAAGGCCGCCATAAAGCATGATTCCAGGGCGCGACATGGTACATTCCGGACACTCCCAGCCACTTAATCCGGCACTGTTATTCAAATGAATCTCACGCGGCTCAATTCCAGCCTGACGAACCATCTGCAACATCATCCGGAATTGTCCCTGTTGATCTGCCGTCACTGCAGAACTCAATTCATCAGCACAGGCTAAATGGGACATGAAGCCTTCAATCACCAATCCGTCCAGCTGACGTAATTGGGCTAGAGAGTCTTGCAACTGCAGTGGCAGAAAACCAACCCGGCCCATACCACTATCAACTTTCAAATGCACTTTGATCTGCCGTTGTTGGCTTACAGCCTCCGCATTGAGTCGCAAAGCAGTCCCCATATCCAACAGAGTAGGCATCAAGTTGTGTTGCAAAAAAGCACCTTCCTGGCCAGGAAAACAACTACCAAGAACCAGCAAATTATCGGAGATCCCGGCAAGGCGTAATTCAAGCGCTTCTTCCATGGTTGCCACAGCAAAATCATGAATCCCGGAAGACTGTAAAGCCCGGGTAACCGGTATGGCACCGTGTCCGTACGCATCTGCTTTAACTACCGCCAACATACGTTGCGTAGCAGGACATGAGTTTATCGCCTGCTGTAAATTATGGTTTAATGCCGACAAATCAATATCAGCCCAGGTCGGGCGGGAAGGATAGTTCATCACTAGATTTTCTCCCAAGATTCTAGAGGATGCTCAATTATCTACCGGAGCATATCAATTATATCTCCGGAAAGCTTCTGTAAAGTATCAGTAAGACTGAAAGATTAATTGACACCAAGGTTTCATGTTTGATACGATTCAACTAATTGTGTGATTTTCATTCTAAAATTCTCAGAAATATCTTTATCACCTTAATATTAAAGGGGGATTGTCAATGCTTTCGGGTCTCTACCTCATCACAGATAACAATCAAGATGGAAAATTGCTGACAAAGGTGAAAGCAGCACTGACGGGAGGAGCAAAGACTGTCCAGTACCGCGCCAAAGATATTCTTCCGGATGAGCGCCGAGAAATGGCGGAAAATCTCAAAAACCTCTGTTCCGAATATGAAGCTCGGCTGATTATCAATGATCTTCCTGAACTGGCTCACGATATTGATGCTGACGGGGTTCACCTTGGACAGGAAGACATGTCCATTATTCAAGCTCGGCAGATACTTGGTCATCAAAAACTGATCGGGGTTTCCACCCATAGCGTAGATGAAGCCCTTAAGGCTGAAGCACATGGTGCTGATTATATTGCTATCGGCAGTATTTTTCCAACTGGCAGTAAAGAAGATACCAGTCTGGTCGGGCTTAAAACCTTGAGCAAGGTGCGCAAAGCAGTTCGTATCCCGGTGGTTGCCATCGGTGGTATCACCCCCGATGGTGCATTTGAGGCATTGGAAGCAGGAGCTGATGCAATTGCCGTCATTTCCGGGATTATGGCGGATGCCGACCCCGCCCGTGCCGCCAAAGAATATTCGCTATTATTCAACCGGAACAACTCCGTCCCCAACGGAAAAGTTTTGACGATTGCCGGATCAGACTCCAGTGGTGGTGCTGGTATTCAGGCTGATATCAAGACGATTACCCTGCTTGGCAGCTACGCCAGCAGTGTTCTGACCGCACTCACTGCTCAGAACACTCTTGGAGTTGCCGAAACTTACGTGGTCAATTCCGATTTTGTCCTCAAGCAAATTGATACAGTTCTTGATGATATTGGCGCTGACACCATCAAAACCGGGATGCTCAGCTGGGGTGGAATCGTCTCACGCGTCGCCAGAGTCATCGAAGAACGTTCGCTGCTGGCTGTTGTTGATCCGGTGATGGTCGCCAAGGGTGGCGAGTCACTGCTTGACGTGGAAGCCCACGACAGTGTCATCTTCCGCTTATTGCCTCAATCTTACCTGTTGACTCCAAACCTGCCAGAAGTCGAAGTGATGACCGGGATCGAACCACGAACCGTCGAAGAGATGATTGAAGCGGGACGCAATCTGCAGGAACTGGGGGCACGTAATGTTTTGATCAAAGGGGGGCACCTGAGTGGTGATGCCACTGATGTTCTGTTAATGGGAGATACTGAGCACCAACTGACATCGCAACGCTTTGACACCATCAATACTCACGGCACCGGCTGTACCCTGTCAGCAGCTATCGCAACTTTCCTCGCCCAGGGCTATCCACTCAAACGTGCTGTAGAACGGGGGAAACGTTTTGTTTCTCTGGCGATTGAGCACTCAGTCCAGATCGGTCGGGGTCACGGACCGGTCAATCATATCCAGGCTGCCATGCTCCTCTTACATGAACAGGCACCTATAGACTAAGCTTGGGAACACTGCATATTTTTCAACAGCAGCGTGACCACCTCGGCACGACTTTTCTCTGTTGACTTTCAGCTCACCTAACTGTTATTTCTTTTAACACATACGCTAGGGGCGTCTTCGTTACTGAGAGTTCCAGAACCATTGGAACAACCCTTGGAACCTGATCCGGTTGATACCGGCGTAGGAAAGCGGCTATAAATACCGATTAAATCTATCGATAGCCGCCCTTGGGTGGCTATTTTTGTTTTGATCAGGAGCGGCATCCCACTTATATCTTTTAACTGCAGTGTGGCCATTGGAAATGTGCATACACCGCTTTTCTCTATTTGAGGTATCTCTTCATGACCCAACTGGAAATGGCCCGTCAGGGACAAATTACTGATTTGGTGCGCCAGGCCGCCGCCACTGAAAATATTGACGCCGAAATTCTCCGCCAAAGAATCGCTGCCGGAACGGCGGTTATCTGCCTCAACAAAAAACACACCAATGGACGCCCCTTAGCCGTCGGCGAGGGCTTGCGCACCAAGACCAACGCCAATCTTGGCACCAGTCAGGATGACACCAGCATTGATAAAGAGCTGGAGAAGGCCAAAGTTGCTGCGGCAGCAGGGGCCGATGCGCTGATGGATCTGTCGACCGGTGGCCCGATTGATGAAATTCGTGCTGCGATTATTGCCGAAACCGATCTCTGTATCGGCAGTGTCCCGCTCTATCAGGCTGCTTGTGATGCAGTGATAAAGCAAGGCAAACCAATCGTCGACATGACTGTTGATGATATTTTTGCCGGAGTCAAAAAGCATCTGGATGATGGCGTTGACTTTATCACCGTTCACTGTGGTGTCACCCGCGAAACAGTTGCCAGAATGGATCAGGAAGGACGACTCATGGAAGTCGTTTCGCGGGGTGGATCCTTCACTGTCGGCTGGATGGACTACAACAATGCTGAAAATCCTCTCTACGAATTCTATGACCGCCTGCTGGAGATGGTCCGTCCCTACGATGCTGTCCTCTCCCTGGGAGATGGTTTCCGCCCGGGCTGTATTGCTGATGCGACTGACCGCGCCCAGATTCAGGAATTACTTATCCTCGGCGAATTGACCCAACGTGCTCAGGATGCGGGCATTCAGGTGATGATTGAAGGTCCCGGCCATGTCCCTTTGAATCAGATCGAAGCCAACATCAAACTACAGAAACGTCTCTGCCATGGTGCTCCCTTCTATGTCCTCGGCCCATTGGTGACCGATATTGCCCCCGGCTACGATCATATCACTGCTGCTATCGGCGGAACCGTTGCAGCAGCGGCCGGAGCCGATTTTCTCTGCTACGTCACCCCGAGTGAACACTTGCGCCTGCCAACAGTCGAAGATGTTCATGAAGGTGTCATGGCGGTACGCATCGCTGCCCACGCTGCCGATATTGTCAAAGGGATTCCTGGAGCGATTGAAAAAGATAATGCGATGGCCGTTTATCGTAAAAACCTTGACTGGGAGGGGCAATACTCGGTCTCTCTTGATCCGGAAAAAGCAAGGCGTTGGCGTGATGAGTCAGGAGTTGATGAATCTCATGGTGCCTGCACCATGTGCGGTTCACTCTGCGCCTATAAAGTTATGGGTGAGCGAGAGACAAAAAAAGCAATCTAACTGGCGTCGCAAAAAGTTCCGCCCTACGGCGTTGCCCGGTTTTTTTCAGGATCTTGACATACTTACGTATGCCTTCGCCCCTGAAAAAATCGTGCGCCTTGTCGGACGAATTTTTTGCTTAGCCAGTTCATTGGATTTTGTAGAGCTGTACCGCCTGAAATTTATTACTAGGAATGCTATAGTACCGGGCAACCTTTGTCCGGTGCTTTTTCAGGAACCTTACCGATGTGTGCAAAAAAAATCACTCGCTCCAAACGTAGACCAAAAATAAAGCTACGTGGGTTTAACAACCTGACTAAAAGCCTAACCTTCAATATCTATGATATCTGCTACGCCAGACGCCCCCAGGCCCGCAAGGAATATCTGGAATATATTGATGAAGAGTACAACGCCGAGCGACTGACCAGAATACTGACCGAAGTTTCTGATATCCTTGGTGCCACCATTCTCAATATTGCCAGCCAGGACTACGACCCGATGGGAGCATCGGTCACCGTCCTGATTGCCGAAGAGCCGATAGAACCTAAACCCGATCTGGTTGTCGCCCATCTGGACAAAAGTCACCTGTGCATCCATACTTATCCAGAAACCGATTCCAAATCAGGAATTTCTACCTTCAGGGTTGATATCGATGTTTCCACCTGCGGTCAGATCAGCCCACTAAAAGCACTCAATCACCTGATTTCATCATTTGAATCTGATATTATCCTGATGGATTACAAGGTGCGTGGTTTTACCCGGGACGTCAAAGGGCGCAAACATTATATCGATCACAAGATTCACAGCATTCAACAGTATATTCGCAAAGAAATCCGCGACCGCTACCAATGTGTCGATATCAATATTTATCAGGAGAATCTGTTTCATACCAAAATGTTACTCAAAAACTTTGATCTCAATCAATATCTCTTTGCGACCAGCTATGCTGACCTATCAGACCGGGAACGTGATAAAGTAAAAGCGATTCTTGAGCAGGAGATGACCGAAATCTTTTACGCCAAAAATATCTATTGATGGCGTCGCAAAAAGTCCGACCTACGGTGTTGCAGCGTTTTTTCAGGACCTCGACCTACCATATGTAGGTCTTCACCCCCGAAAAAACACTACGCCTTGTTGGGCGAAATTTTTGCTTAGCCATCTGAGGATCTTGCAAGAAGCTCATCTTATTCGTTTTTGCGGATTCATCATCAATTGAAAGATAAAAAAATGAAAACTAGCCTCTTCCCTCTATTGGTCATGATGGTCTCACTTATCGGCTGCCAACCAGCCACACAATATCTGGGCGACCCTGAGCTCCCCTATCCTCCGGACCGCGAACCGGTTATCGGAGATATTCTTCACCTGCCAACCGGTATCTATGTCGATCAACAGGTCATGCTCGATCATGCCAGCCGCACACAAGTGGTCTTCGTCGGTGAAACCCATGACAATCCGGCTTCTCACCGGTTACAGGAAGATATTTTACAAACGC
>JAOZMV010000060.1:0-5937 GCA_029934095.1 Desulfuromusa sp.
TTATCCAGATTACTGAGAATCTGCAGAAAACTGTAGGTTAATTCAGGGTGGAGCGTTTTCCCCGCAAGATCCAGCATGATCGAGATAACCTGATCTGTTTCGAGAGCGGTTTCATAGCTCCGGTGAGTTCGCATAGCATCGTATGTATCTGAAATCGCAGTCATATGGGAACAGATATGTTGTTGCCAGGGGTGTTTGGTGGTTGGATAGCCACTATTGTCATAGCGCATATGGTGTTCAAATGCGGTCACAACAGCCAGGCGTGGAACCCCCGGAGTGTCGAGCAGATACTCGGCTCCCAGGAGAGGGTGCTGCTGCATAATCTGCCATTCCTCTTCGGTGAGTTTTCCTTCTTTACCAAGAATATCCGGGGAGATGAACATCTTTCCCACATCGTGCAGCATGGCGGCAATGCCAATATCACTGAGCAACTGTCCTTCAATGCCCAGCACTTTTGCCTGCGCCAGATTGAGCATGCAGATATTTGTCGAGTGGGTGTAGGTGTATTCATCCATCGAGCGTAAGGGGGCAATTGCCATAAAGGCGTCACTCTGGGTATTGAATGCGTCGACAAAGCCATTGACAATTTCGGTAATTCCGGTGATCTCAAACTTCTGCTTGTTGCGTACAGCCTGATACATATCCATGAAGCGGTCGGCTTCATAATCGGCAATTTCAGCCAGATTCAGCTCGGCAAGCTGCGCTGAATTGGGATCTTTGTAGCGGATTTCAACCTGCCCATAATGGATATTTTCGCTACTTTTAATCTCTGTCTGTTTTTTTGGTGCTTTGCTGAGAATGTTGACCAGGCTGAGGAGCTCTTCTGCGTAGATGTCCGGCTCAATCTGGAGATGGCTGATACCGTTTCTGGTCAGTGATTCCAGGAATCTCTCGACCGCAAGATTCTCCACAACCGGTTTGTTGCTGAAAATCAGCTGTCCATCGACAACTTTGAGGGTAATATCAGAGTGAACATTAAACAACAGATGAAGTTCATTCAATGCCTGCTTGTTCAGACGTAGAACCTGACGGTGTCCCGCATGGTAGAGGGCAATATTTGCCGCAGCGGTTGTCGCCAGCCTGATAAAGTTTTGCAGATGGTCATCTTGAGCCCTGATCATCGCTTCCTCCCTGACAATTCCAGTCGTTGTTCCATGGCCTGCCTGACCAGTTGTTTATATTTTCCATCTGCCAGTTCATGCAGCAATTTTTCTACCGCGGTGTCGGGAAACAGGGCCAGGTTCTGAAGAATTTCTACTTGTAGCTGTTTTGTCCGGCGCGAGACACGTAGTCCCTGCTTCACTAGTATACGGCGTAAGACCGGCAGACTATCTTTGTTGCCGATCCGGGTTAGGGTTTTAACCATCTGTTTTTTTAACTCCAACTCCGTATCGTTCTCTATCTGGACACCGAGACTTTTGTGCAGAATGGAGAGGACCTCCGGATCCCGGCTGAGGTCTGCTATCTCAATACCGGCGGCGCGGGCCTCAGGATCTTGACTGGTGAGCTCTTTCAATAATTGGCGATTGGCTGTAGCGGGATTACAGGAAAACAGGTTGCGCATCACCTCAAGGCGCACCTTGGGGTGGGGATATTCGATAAACTGGTGGATAATTTTCAGGGTGCCGGGATCCAGGTCCTTCCCGAGGATGATCAATAGGTTGCGTATCAGGTACCAGCGTTCATCATCGAGGGCTTGGATAATCATCTGTTGAGCATCCCCGCCGATCCCTTCCAGTATTTCCATCCACAGTTGTCGTTCGGGCCATTGTCGGGCCAGCCCTAAGTATTCGATAACCAGTTCAGTGTAGGGTTCTCCAACCGCGATAATATAGTCGGCTATCTCCCGGTGTTTTTCTTCGCCCCAGAGATCCATCCCATCCATGACTTCTACCATAAAAGTGGTCTGGGTATGATTGGAGAGAACCTTCTCATCGAAGATACTGGCATCGGAGTTGCCACTGTCGAGATATTGAGACCAGTTAGTGAAGATTTTCCGCAAGGTGACAAAATCACCGATGTCCAAATAATAGCGGGAAAGCTCAAGCAGATTTTGCTGGGTTGATTTTTCCTGTTCAGGGGTCAGTTGTTTATGCAGTAACTCAAAAATGATAGCGGAAAAGTTCAGTTCAATGGATTGATTTTCAATCAGAGCCTTCAGTTTCTGCTTCTCGTCATCGGGAATAGTCCCATTAATATTATCGCTGAGGATGTTGTGAAGTGCGGCCTGGTAACTATCCGGAATATACAGATCCTGTCGCTCCTCGCAGAACAGGACATCAAGGCGGGCACGAACCATATTCTCTGAAAGTGGTGTCGACTTCGTCTTGGGGCTGTACTGAAACAGTTCGCCCGGAATAGTTGCCAGATTATTAATCAGACCGAACAGTCGTGAAGAGAGATTCAGATCATGCCGATTTTTTCCGACAATGGTGTTCTTAAGTAGCTGCGTGGGAATTTTCTGCAGAACCTCCGGTGCGGCGTCCTGATGTTGCTCGAGTGAGCGGAACGCGTTATTGAGAAATTCTTTCTGGGCGGCTGGGGACAAGTGTTCCAACAATGTCGCGAGTTTCTTGTCGCTGATAGGTTGCGATTGCAGGTCTGCTTTCGATCGGACACTGTTTTCAATGAACAAATTTATCGCTTGAGAGGATTGCTCCCGTTCCGCTTCGCTGCCAACCAGTTTCTGATTGAAAATATCAGCAATATCATCAATATTCTGGGTTGAATCCAGATCACCAAAGTCAATGAGCCCATCGTGCAGCCCATGGAGAAAATTTTCCCACAGTTGGCTTTTAGGTGTTGCGCCCGCCCCGGTAATATCCTGACTGGCCTGAAATGCGTCGTAGTCAATGGGGATCACAGAAATATTTTCAATTTGCTGTTGTTCGAGTAACTTCTCAAACCCTTTAAGTGATTCTGCTGCTCTCTGGTCGGAACGGAGCAGCTGGTTAAAGCGGATCAGCTCCGAAGCTCTCAATCCTCGCTGGAAACTGATTGAGGCAATTCCAAGAGCCGAAAAAAATCGGGCAAAATCCTGATTGGTCGGATCCTCTTTATCGAGCCAGTGTTGCTCAAAATAGAGGGCATCGGGGGCGATACCCAGGGTGATAACCGGGTCGGAGAGAAACAATTCATTCAGAATTTCCAGAGTACGGTTGATACTGGTCGCAATTTGCGGATGCTCAGGAGGATAAATTGCCAACTGACGCCGGGAGATATTCAATTCATGCACAAAAGAGTTCAGCAGTGGCTTATCCTGATCCACAGTTGAATTGTCGGTTGTTTCCTGTTTCACATATCCCCCGTGACTTGTCCTGAAAGATGAAATATTGACCGAGTATAGCAGATTTTGATAAATTTTTGGTTATTGAGTAAGGTTCAGTCTGGCAGCCCTCTGTTGCATTCGTTCCACTTTGGTGTTAAATTCCGCAACGTGAAAAATATAATATTTCAGCGAATATCTGCGTATGTGTCCCAGCAAACATTTTGATGTTGCTGATGCGACTCTGGCCGCTCAGTTGTTTGGTCAGCAGAATAAGCATCTTAAACTGATAGAAAAAAAACTCGGCATCCGGCTTGGCAGTCAGGGGACTGTGATTCACCTGTCTGGTGAGCCCGCCCAGGTTCATGTCGGCTATCGTCTGCTTGAAGAGCTATGTCTCTTGATGCGGGAAAATATGCCGATTTACCCCACCGATATTGATTATGCGATCCGGATCCTCTCTTCTGACTCATCAACCTCCCTGAAAGATATTTTTTGTGACACGGTTTTTATCTCGGCCCGTAATAAATTAATTGCGCCCAAAAGTCTGGCACAGAAAAATTATATCGATAATATTCGAAAAAATCATGTTGTTTTTGGTGTTGGTCCTGCGGGAACCGGAAAGACTTACCTGGCAATGGCAATGGGGGTTGCTGCTTTAATGCGCAAGGAGGTCCGCCGGATTATGTTGGTTCGTCCGGCAGTTGAGGCAGGTGAAAAGCTTGGTTTTCTTCCCGGAGATCTGGCAGAAAAGGTCAATCCCTATCTGCGACCTCTCTATGATGCCCTCTATGATATGCTCGATCTGCAAAAAGCTCAGGAACTTCTGGAAACCGGTGTTGTTGAGGTTGCACCACTGGCTTTCATGCGTGGTCGAACCCTGAATGATGCTTTTATTATTCTGGATGAAGCACAAAATACGACGGCTGAACAGATGAAGATGTTTTTGACCCGTCTTGGCTTTGGTAGTAAGGCGGTGGTCACCGGTGATGTGACCCAGATTGATTTGCCGCGCGGTAACCAGTCAGGATTGTTACAGGCGATAGAGATACTGAGCGGTGTTGATGACATAGCGTTTACCCATTTCAGTGATGTGGATGTTGTTCGTCATCCGATTGTTCAGGCGATTGTGCGGGCCTATCAGCAGGCAGATCAGCCCCCTATTGAAGCTGGCCGCTCGGCAAATAGTGCCGCTGCTATTGAGGATTTATGAACAAAGAAGAAAAAGATAGATCGTTGTCGAGACGCACCGCTATTCTAAACGGTGGGGTTCAGGGTTTACGTAACCAGCGTAAACCTCGGTTGGGGGGGTGGCTACTGTTGTTGGTTGCAACTCTATTGACCCTGGTTATCGTGCCGAAGGGTGGTCTGATTCCCGATTATTATACTCCGGGAGATATCGTCACGGGTGATGTTAAATCGCCACGGGATCTATTGGGAGAAGATACCCCCCTGACTCAGGCAAAACGTGACGAGGCGGCAAACGCTTCGCCCCTCATTTATGATCTGGATGCAACATCCGGAAGCCAGGCAATCAACCGGATCCGTCAGGGTCTCGGATTGTTATTGCTGCGACAGCATGATGAGCAACCGTTGCAGTTGGAAGATCTGTTGCTGCAATTGGAAACTGATTTTGGGATTCCGTTGACGGATGAGGAATTTCGACTGTTACTTGACATGGCTCTCAACCAGAATATTGCGGTTTTAACCGGAGACCTTCTCACCCCCATTTTTACTCGACCCATTGTTGCTAATTTCCAGGCTTTTAATACCGATCGGGAGCGGGGGCTTTTAGCCTTGAGCCGGAGTGGAGCGGAAGAGATAAGCCAGCAACGATTAGAGGCAACCATTGGCTTGCAAGATGCTTTGCTGAAAGCCAAAGCTCAGTTGGCACTGATTCCCGGGATTACCGCAACTCAGCAGCAGACTTTGTTGAAACTGGTGCAGCAGCAGTTGCGTCCGAGCCTGGTATTTAACCAGGAAGAAACGGAACAGAGACGTCTGGCTGCTCGAGAGCATATTGCACCGGTTCTATTCCAGATCAAGAAGGGGGAAATGGTCGTTCGGGAAGGGGAGCGGGTGACCGCCGATCAGATTCTCAAGCTGCAGGCGCTGCGGACGTCAGGTCGTGATAATCGTAGCCTCCAGACGGCAGCGGGTCTATTAATCTGTTCCCTGCTGTTGATCTATGTTGGTTTTTATTTTGCCCAACAGAATATCAAGAAATTTCGCCCCGATTCTCGTGATTTATTATTTCTTGCCGTCGTATTTCTATCTCTGTTCGTCTTGATAAAAATATCAATTTTTATTGCGGCGGGGTTGGAAAATAGTTTCGCCTATATTGATTCCTCAGCCTACATCTATGCGATCCCCTTTGCTCTTGGTGCCATGCTGGTCCGGATTGTTCTCAATTCCGAAACTGCATTTTTGTTTGCAGTCTGCTCTTCGGTCTTGGTTGGAATGTTGTTTGGTAACAGCCTGTTGATGGCTCTGTATGTTTTGATCGGTAGTTTGGTCGGCGCGCACGGGGTACGCCATTGCCAGAAACGGACGACTCTTTATCTCGCTGGTGTCTGGATCGGGCTGGCGAATATGGTTCTGCTTATTGGTATCCATCTTTTGACGGATCGCAATTTTGAGCTGCAGCTGCTCTGGAACCTTGGTTTTGGTTT
>JAOZMV010000060.1:6037-7675 GCA_029934095.1 Desulfuromusa sp.
TATTATCATGATATTGGAAAAATCAAAAAGCCGCTCTATTTTATTGAAAATTCGGGAGGGCAGCGTAACCGGCACGATAAATTGTCACCATCCATGAGCGCTCTGATTCTTACGTCGCATGTCAAGGATGGGGTGGAGTTGGCTCGCGAGCATAAACTGGGTGCAGAATTGATTGATATTATTCAGCAACACCAAGGTACGACCCTGATCAAGTTTTTCTATGATCGGGCAAAGAGCCAGGCTGATCCAGGGATGCCACAGGTTGATGAGCGCGATTATCGCTACCATGGCCCCAAACCGCAGACCCGTGAAGCGGCACTGATTTTACTGGCAGATGCGATTGAGGCAGCCAGTCGAACCCTGACCGATCCAACCCCTGCACGAATCCAGGGGATGGTGAAGAAATTGATCAACAATATTTTTATTGATGGTCAGTTGGACGAGTGTGACTTAACCCTGAAGGATTTGAATCTGATTGCCAAAAGTTTTAATCGAATTATGGCGGGATCTTTCCACCATCGGGTCGATTATCCAGAGCCGGTGCATATTGTCCGCGAAAAGGTGGATACTGCTGAAAAGTCCCCAATAAAAGAAAAGGCAAAAGCTAAAAGTGCGAATCCAGATAGAAAATTGCCAGCGCCAACACAAGATCCAGAAGCGGCTATTGCGGAAGATAGCCCAAAAGATCTTAAGCGTCTCGGGATATCCTGACGCGGAACTGTCAATCCTGATTCTTGATAATATCGGGATTCAGGAAATCAACCGCAAATATTTGCAACGTGATCGACCGACGAATGTCATCTCCTTTGCGATGCAGGAGGGAGAAGGGGCCGGTTTGTCGCCGCTGGTTCTTGGTGATGTGGTTATTTCAGCAGAACGGGCGGCAGCAGATGCCGCTGAAGCAGGAATTCAGTTTGAGCACGAACTCTGGTTTCTGCTGGTTCACGGTATCCTCCACTTGCTCGGTTATGATCATGAGCGAGGATCAGAGCAGGATGCTGAGCGGATGGAAGCGAGAGAAGCTGAAATATTCGCTCTTCTCGTTGCAGAATTTCCACTACCAATGAACCGTTGATTTCACCATTCAAGGAGAATAAAAGAGCAGTGGATAACGATCAATTACAGGAGCCCGACAGTTGGTTAAAACGACTGGGGCGCAGGCTGAGCCATCGACCTCGGGCAAACAGTGAAGAAGAACTACAGGAACTGATTGATGCTTCGGAGCAACAGGGAATCATCGATGAGGGCGAGGGGGATATGCTCCAGTCGATTCTGGAGTTGGATGAAACCATTTTACGTGAAATTATGATTCCACGGACAGCTATGGTGTGTGCCGATGCTGAAGCTCCCTTTGGAGATATCCTTAAGGCAATTCTCAGCTCAGGACACTCACGTATCCCGGTCTACAAAAACAATATCGACAATATTATCGGGCTGGTTTATGCCAAGGATCTGCTCCGCTTTTGGGGTCGCCCTATTGATACCATTTCTCTTGCTGAGATTATGCGTCCACCCTATCTGGTTCCAGAGTCGAAACAGGTTAGTGTTTTACTCCGGGAGTTTCAAGCAGCCTGTGTCCATATTGCTATCGTTATCGATGAATATGGTGGAACCTCAGGTCTGGTCACGATTGAGGAT
>JAOZMV010000061.1 GCA_029934095.1 Desulfuromusa sp.
CTATTGATCATTAAACTTCTTTTTCATCTCTTCGATCATGGTAAGAATTTTGGGCTGTCCGGCAACAAGTCTGGCAAGCCGCTGAAGATCAACATAGAATTTCTCCATCTCTTCAACTCTCAAATCAGCACCAACGACAAGAAATGCTTTTTCTACCTGGGTGACCCCGAATTTACCGATATGATTTCCGGCAATAATTTTAAAAGTAGATAAGGTACGCTGCCGCCTTTGTTCCTGGTTCTGATCTTGCGAGCGCATAGCCGCTTCCTCACGTTTGTGCCGCTCTTCCAGTAAAAGCTTACGCGTCCGCTGCCAAATAGGGCCCAGATTGGCGGAGCCCATCAGATCAGCCAATACAATTTCGTCGGAGTCGCGGATTTCCAGTAAATCAAGTTTTGCCCCCGGCAAGCGAGCCACTGAAGTTGAAATATCAGCTGACGTCTCAAGCTCTGTTTTACCTTCATGAAAAAAACCAAGGGCGTAGCCTTGATCATAAAAAATCAGTGTGGTCTGATCATCAGTATAAATCCGCAGGCAAACAGTGAGCCCATCATCTCTGATTTGATCCAGCTGTGTACGCACATCAAAACAGCTCAAATCCTGGTGTTTTTGCAGATAACGACCGTGCAAAAGGGCATGGACTCCCAACACCAGATCTGCCGATAAGCTGAAAATATTTAATACGGCACCACCAAGAATAGAAATTTCAAAAATTTTGGCGATAGCATCATAAGCGATCAAACGCTCAGATTCATCATTATCAATGAAGATCGAGCTGATCAGTTGACCTTTCTGAAACAGAATGACCCCGGCTCCCTGAGGTGCTTCAAAGTGGAGATAGCCAGTAAAAGTTCCCGTCCGCAACTTCCCCATGGCTTCGGGGAGGTTGATGCGAGCCGGGTTAACTTTTTGTCTAACGGGTTTGCCACGTGGCAAAAAAATCATCGCCAAAACTCCATCGTCATCATCTGATATTTATATCTTTGCTGGTCTCGCACAAATCTAAGCAAACAGCTTTATCACGACACCATCAATTCTGTAAACGTTCCCATTGCAGGTAGAGATCATCTAAATTTTCTTTCAACCTAACATGATCAGTACTGACTTGTCGCCACTGTTCCTGATCCTGATAAGTATCCGGTTCAGCCATTTTTTGTTCCAGTTTTCCAAATTGTTCCTCCAGAACTTCAATCTGACTCTCCACCTTAGACAATTCTTTCTGTTGTTTCTGCTCGCGACGTTGACGATCCTTACGGGTATTGTGTGCCTGTATTCGGCCTTTTTTATCACCTGAGGGATCGCTTTCCGATAATTCACAAAGATTCTGTTCAACCCGGTTAACACTGTGGCTTGAATCTCCAAGAGCCTGTTTTTTACGCAAAAAATCATCATAATTGCCAGGATAAGATTCAACCTTGCCAGCACCAACTTCCAGAATACGAGTTGCCAACCCATCAACAAAATAGCGGTCATGTGACACAAAAACAATCGTTCCCTGGTATTTTTTCAGTGAATCGAGCAAAATTTGTTTGGATTGCAGATCAAGATGGTTCGTCGGTTCATCAAGTAACAGGAGATTTGCCGGCCGCAGCAATAACTTTGCCAGCGCCAGACGATTACGCTCACCACCGGAAAGCACTTTGACTTTTTTTTCAATATCATCGCCAGAAAAAAGAAAGGCACCAAGAATATTACGCAACCGCGGAACCATTGCTATCGGCGATTCAGCCATAATTTCAGCATAAACATCTCGTGCGGAATTCAATTCATCGGCCTGATTCTGAGCAAAATAGGCTTGCAGCAAATTGTGACCTTCCAACCTCTCCCCAGCTACCGGAGCCTCAACTCCAGCCAGAAGACGCATCAATGTTGATTTGCCCGCTCCGTTCGGCCCAACCAGAGCGACCCTCTCCCCCTGCTCCACCTGAACATCTACATGCTGTAATACTTTGAGTTCGCCATAGTGCTGAGAAGCACTCCGCAAACTGATTGCAATTCGCCCCCCTTTTGGCGGCGAAGGGAACGTAAAGGCTATTTTTTTCCGCTGCGGTGGTAAAGAGATCCGTACAATTTTCTCCAACTGCTTAACCCGACTCTGAACCTGTGAGGCTTTATTGGCCTGATAGCGAAACCGGCTGATAAATCCTTCTATGCGACTAATTTCTTCGTCCTGTTGTTGCTTTGCCGCCTTCAGGGCCATAATCCTTTCATCTCTGGAGCGGATATAGCTGCTATAATTACCGGGATAACCGGTCAAATCACCATTCCAGATTTCGATAATTCGCAGCACGACTTTATCGAGAAAAAATCGATCGTGGGAAACCAGCACGATTGCATAAGGATAGTTCAGCAGATAATCTTCCAGCCAATCACGTGCGGGCAGATCCAGATGGTTAGTCGGCTCATCCAGCAGCAGTAAATTGGGTCTTTGCAGCAACAACTTTGCCAGAGCAATCCGCATCTGCCAGCCCCCGGAAAACGTTTCACAGGGTTTTTCAAAATCGTCAGCGCTGAAACCGAGACCATGGAGAACCCGACCAACTTCGGACTCCATCTGATAACCACCGCGCTGTTCGAACAAATGTTGCAATTCGGCATAGCGCTCCAGTTCAGCAACATCCACGGCATCAGCTATATTTTTTTCCAGCTGTCTCAGCTCTAATTCCAGCTGTTGCAAATCTTCCAAAGCACTCTGGGTTTCTGCAAATAAAGTACGTCCCCGGTGGGCCAATCCATCCTGCGGCAGATAACCGAAAGTGGTCCCCTTGGCAACCTGAAGAGTTCCACCATCACTCTCAACCAGACCGGCCAGAAGTTTAAGGAGTGTCGATTTACCGGCACCATTCTCACCACATAAACCAATTCGATCAGTTGGACGGATATGCCAGTCAATGGCAGAAAAAATCCTTCTGTCTGCAAAATATTTATCAATTTTTTTGAGCTGGATCATCTTGTTGTTCTCGCAAGTTTAACAGGGAGCTGCAGTGCCAAAGGTCGCTCTTTTCTGTAACTCCATCACCTCCCTGGCAACCTCACAATTGTCAAGAAAAAGAAGCTGGTTTTATATCACAACAACGTGACAATCAAAAGAACCGATAAAAAAAGAGGCTCCATTTAATCAATAGAGCCTCGCAAAATTACATAAGTCTTAGCGGAACAAGTGACGATTAATGCTTCTCAGCTTGTATATCTGATCAAATATTCTTCCGCTATCTCAGCAATTTTCACTATATCCAGATGAGCATTATTAATAACCAGGTGGTAAAGCAATGGATCTGCAACAATTCTGTCGGCAAACCGACGGATAAAATCATCGCGCTGATGCTGATGCAAAGCAATATATTCTATAGCGGCCTTCTCACTCAGTTGATGGCTCTTCATAATCTTCTGAATGCGAAATTCTGGGGCAGCAACCAGTCTCAGGTTGATACAGTTGGGCAAGTCCTGAACCGCAAAAACACTCCCCCGGCCAACCAGAACACAATTTCCCCGGCGGGCAAAACTACGGATAACAGAACGCATATGGGTGAAGATCTCGGTTTCCTCCGCCCTGCTACTGTCCAGAAACATTGAGAAAATTGCTTTAAGTGAAGAAGGGGTATCTTGAGATCTTTCGATCTGCTCAACAGTGAATCCGGAAAGTTCAGAGACCCGATCAATAACCTCCCGGCCGACAATAATCCAAGGTTCCCCCGCAACCCGTGCGTTCAACCGCTTAACTAACTCCTCTGCCAAGGGATAGGCCTGGCAGCCGAATTCCCGCGCGATAGTAAAACATGGAGACGGCTTCCCCTGTTCCACGACCTGTTGCATCCGATGCCATGCTTGTAGTCTTGCTTCCTGCTGTGGTGTCCATAAATTATGAAGTGCCATAACTGCCTCCCTTCCAGTAGGTTTTTGAGATAGAACAATATATTCAGTGTTGTCTGTTAATTATAGCTGACAATCAACAATTTCGGAGCATTACAATCATTTTTTTACAAATAAAAGATAATAATTGGAAAAATATTAGTCGCGTGCTAATTAATAATACCGTCAATAAACATTATCTGTTATAATCACAGATTATTAATAACTTTCTGCGTCTCCATGGTGACCGTGTCGAGGCCAGAAAAAGATAGACTTAGAGATTTCAAAGTGGCCATTCCAAGGGGGAATATGGCCACTATTCGTACGTAATTTAACCGGAAGAACCCTTTTGTAGACCCCGCACAGAGCGGAGCGGTCGCTGACGAAAGGGTGCCGGAATGAGCCGCAAGACTCTGCGGACAGAAAGGTTTTAAAAATGAGTAAGAAGATGCTTATCAACGCATCTCATCCGGAGGAAAACCGGGTGGCGATCGTTGTTGACGGAATTTTGAGCGAACTCGATATCGAGATTGCAGGGCAAGAACAAAGCAAAGGAAACATCTATAAAGCGGTGGTTATTCGGGTCGAAACCGGACTTCAGGCCGCTTTTGTCGATTACGGCGCCGAAAAACTTGGTTTTCTACAAATCGGCGAGGTTCATACCAAACTCTACCCACCTAAAGACGAAACTAAAGGTCGCCCACGGATCGCAGATATTCTTCAACGCGGCCAGGAAATACTGGTACAAATTGTCAAAGAAGAACGAGGCAATAAAGGTGCTGCGTTAACAACATTTTTGTCGATTCCCGGGCGCTATATGGTGTTGATGCCAGACAGCACCACCAAGGGTGTCTCGCGTAAAATCAGTGTTGATTCTGAACGCAGAAATCTTAAAAAAACGATGACCGAGTTGGAGCTACCGGAACGAATGGGCTATATCGTCCGGACTGCGGGGATCGGCAAGGACAAAGAGGAACTTAAACGCGATTTTGATTATCTGGTCCGTTTATTTGAAGGCATTGTCGCCCGTAAAGACGAAATCAAAGCTCCAGCGCAGCTCTATCAGGAATCAAATCTGGCTATCCGCTCAATCCGGGATTATTTCAGTACTGAGATGGATGAAGTCCTGGTTGATGATCACAAAGTTTTTCAGGACACTAAAGATTTCTTTTCTCTGGTGATGCCGGAACTTAAACATCTGGTTAAACGCCACCGTGAACGCCGCCCGATCTTCTCCCGCTATCAAATTGAAGAACAGATTGACGGTTTAGCTAAAAACCAGGCGCCCCTCCCCTCCGGTGGATCAATCGTCATCGACCAGACTGAAGCATTGGTCGCCATCGATGTCAATTCTGGAAAAATGTCTGGCGAAAGTGGAATAGAAGCAACAGCCTATAAAACCAACCTGGAAGCGGCAGCTGAAGTTGGACGTCAACTGCGGCTGCGTGATCTTGGCGGCTTGATTGTTATAGATTTCATTGATATGCGTGACCGTAAAAACATTAGAGAAATAGAGCAGGAGATGCGCAAAGCGCTAAAAGACGACAAAGCCAAGGTATCGGTCGGGAGAATCAGTCAGTTTGGTCTTCTTGAAATGAGTCGGCAGCGTTTAAAACCGGTCTTAAGTGTCGGGGCCTATCTCGAATGTCCACATTGCAAAGGTATTGGGAAAATAAAAAGCATCGAAGCTCAAGCTGTAGTGTTCTTACGTCAAGCACATACGGCGGCAGCTAAGGGGCAGATTGGTCATATTGAAGCCAATGTTCCTCTAGAAGTAGCTAACTACCTGCTCAATCAGAAACGCGCTACCATCAGCGAGCTTGAACGGCAGCTGAAGCTTAAAATTTCACTTTTTGGCCGGGTTGACCTCCTGCCTGGAGATCTGGAGTTGGAACTGCATAAACGGGAGAAAGAACAAGAGACGACCCGCGAAATTATGCCGGTATCCCATGATAATCAGATTGAAAATGCCCTGGCTGCAGCCCAGCAAGTGGAACAAGTGGCAGAGAAACAGGATAAAGAGCAAGCCGAAGAGAGTACAGACAGTACCGTTACGGAGCAGACCAACGGAGAAGAACCGGCAGAAAAACCTAAAAAACGTCGCCGCAGACGGCGCAAAAAACCGGCCACAAGCAATCAGGAAACTCCAGAACAGAATCAACAAGAACCAGCTGAGAAACCCGCTGCAGAGAATATCCAAACTGAGATACCTTCCCAACCGGAATCAGGGGAGGGTAAAAGTACACAACCAATAGAAGCGCAACCGGCAGAAGAGAAACCAAAACCTCGGCCACGCAGAAGAAGCAGAAAGAAACCAACCGTCTCAGCAGAAGCCACAGCGGAAGAAAGTAAAGTGGCAGCAGAGCAGGATCTGGTTCCACAAAAAGAAGCTGAAGTAAAATCAGGAGTCACCGCAGCACCAACAGCAACAACAGCTGACAAAGTGACACCTACAGCAGAAGAAAAACCGAAACGACGCCCCCGAAGAACGACAAAGAAAACAACCGGAACTACCACAACCAGTCCGGAAAAAACTCCGACAGTAAAGTCCGCAACAGAAACAATTGCAGCTGAAACCAAGCCTGCCACAGCGCCAGAAATTGTGACTGAAGAGAAACCGAAACCTCGACGCGCTCCGAGAAAAACGGCTAAAAAAGTTGTCACAGAAACAGAAACTGTTTCCGCTGCAGAAGTCGTGAGTGAAGAAAAACCGAAGCGACGCCCCCGGAGAGCGGCCAAGAAAACTCCAGCAGTTTCCCCGGCTGAAACAGAACCCGCTGTTGCTGCGGAGAAGTCCACTGATGAAAAGCCCAAACGGCGACCCCGGAAACCGGCAAAAAAACTTCCAGAAGTTGTTTCTGATAACACTTCTGAAGTGACCGACAAAGCACCAGCTGCGGATACAAAAAAACCGCAACGACGCCCAAGAAAAGCTCCGGTCAAAAAACCAGAGCCCCAAACTGAATCACCCACTTCGTAATTAATAAAAGTCCGGGTTCGATTAGGAACCCGGACTTTTGTTTGAAATAGCTTCGATTTGATCTGACAGGCATTGTCTGGTTTAGTCGTGTTCAATACCTACCTTCCGATTCAAAACTTACTACGTTCGAAAAGCCACTCGATTGCGCATATTTTTGACGGCATATCTCATGGCGAAGTCATGATTCCAGATAAAAATCTTATGGAAAAGTCGCCATTGACTCAAGTGATTGAGCAAGGGGGGAATCAAAACGACATTCCAGTGGAAGGTGACCTGGGTAATGCCGTTATGCTCATCCAATAAAGAGATCCCGGTGCCTTCAAGGTCTCCACGGGCAGTCATTTCGATTCGGGAAAAAGGGATACAGCGTGTGACATGGGTCTGGAAATTCAGTGAATACGGCAGGAAGCCTTTGATCCGGTAATGAATATTCGAGTTTTCCTGTAGCCTCGGTTCGTCCCCTTCTATGACGGTATTGCTGATACACGGCCACCATTCTGGATATGCGTTAACGTCGACCATGACATCCCAGACGGCTTTTGCTGGGGCCTGAAAGGTACATTTTGTAACCAGACTGAATTCTTTGTGCATAAAAAGAATGATACTTCGTTCTTCATATGAATAACAGCGCTTGTTTATTCCTGACGGAAACAAGCTTCGGCAATCAGGACGGCCTGCCCAGTATAATCGGGAATATAAACGGGGTGGTTATTATGCAGCGCTCGCCGAATACAAAACAGGCGTAGGCAACCACTTATTTTGCGGCTTTTTTCGCCTTTTTATCAG
>JAOZMV010000062.1 GCA_029934095.1 Desulfuromusa sp.
TATTCCGGCTGCAGGAGATCCGGTTTATCTGGTGATAAAGGATTATGGGCGAGCCGTTTTGGAGTCGGGATTACGCCACGTTTTAAGTATCAGCAGTATAAGAGAATTTCCACTACAGTTGCAAAAAATGGGATTAATGTTACCGCAGCGAATTGGGATGGAATTCGATGTACTACCGGTGCAGCAATTTCAGCGCTACCAGAAACTTTTTCCTGTTGCTGAAATGGTGGATATCTCACTACTTATACGTAAGGTTCGTGCTATCAAGAGTGAATATGAACTCAAGATTATGAGCGATTGTGCTTTAATTGCCGATAAAACCTATCAACATGCCATGAATGTTGTTGCTGAGGGGAAAACTGATCTTGAAGTTGCAGCTGAATTGGAGTTCTTTGCCAGAAAAGAAGGGCATCAAGGTATTATTCGTTTCCGAAGTTTTAATTCGGAGCTTTATTTTGGCCATATTTTTTCCGGTGCCGATGGAGCTGTCCCTGCTTTTCTGGATGCCCCCCTTGGAGGGTCAGGGCTGAACCCCTCGGTAGGGCAGGGTGCTGGTTATAAATGTATCAAAGCGGGTGAGCCGATCATTATTGATTTTATTGTTGCTTATGATGGCTATCTGGTTGATCAAACAAGAACTATGTCGGTCGGACAATTACCAGATGATTTGCAACAGGCTTATGCTGATATGCTGAAAATTCAAGAGATGCTCTATGCTATTGCACGCCCTGGGGTGATCTGGGGTGATATTTATCGGCAATGTTGTGGTCTGGCAGCAGAGCTTGGCTATAGGGATAATTTTATGGGTGTAACCGGAGCCCAGGTTTCATTTATTGGCCATGGGATCGGTATTGAAGTTGACGAATATCCCTTTATTGCTAAAGGTTTTGATAAGCAGTTTCTGGAAAAGAATATGACTTTCGCCTTTGAGCCAAAAGTCGTTTATCCTGGCATTGGTGCTGTTGGAGTAGAAAATACCTGGCGAGTCACCGATGATGGTTTAGAAAAAATAACCTTTGCGAGTGAAGCTCTACATCAGCTCTAGTCGCTCTCTAACTCCCGGTTTTTTTAGAGATTCTCATAATATTTTAAAGCTCTTCTGGCTCTGGCCAATAAACGTGTTGGGTCGATCGGCTTAGCAATAAAATCAAAGAAACCCATTTCAAGTAAACGGTATTCTTCCTCTGCACTGGTTATTGCCGAGAGGGCAATCACCGGGGTCTTGTCAATTTCACCGCTGGTCTGCAGTACACTGAACAACTCCACTCCATCCATGCGTGGCATAACAATATTCGTAATGATAAGTTGAGGATGTAGCTGGGAAGCAATTTTTAACCCATCAGCACCATTTCTGGCGACGAAAACCGTATAACCCTCTTTTTTTAGAGCTTCTTCGACTATATTATCCTGATTGTCAATGAGTAAGATAATCTGGCTACTCACTTTCTTCTCGACAGGAATATCGGCTGAGTAGTGTTTTTTGATCGCTGCCTTGATTTCATCAGGGGTTGCAACACAGGGTGAAATCTGCATGGCCAATTTGAAAGAAAGGTCACTTTGTAGTGCCATATCAAGGGGATTCGACATCGCCAGGTAGAGAGTGTTGTTGTCAATTTTTAGTGGGAAAATCAGGTGTTCTAAAGCTGTTTTCGAATCAATTTTATCGAGAACAGTTTGCGGAAAGCGATGTTGGGAAATTTTTTTGACACGGGGAAATCCGAATTGTTTAGAGAGTGCCGTGGCTATATCCTTTTCAAGGACGACATCCATACCTTCAAGGATTTTTCCAATCTGTTGGTTAGATCCTTTCTGTCTGAGCAGTGCCTGGTCTAAATCACCCTGAGAGATAATTTCATTCTCAACCAGGATTTCACCCATTTTCTTTCTAGCCATCAGTATTTCCCCGCGGTAAGGATATTGTCGGAATGACAGACTATATTCCACTTTCCTTTTATTTGTTGGGATAGTCACATTATATTTATTTTTTGTCAATGAGTAATGTTAAATAATAGACCCGTTTGATTGGATTTCAGGATCTTTGATGTGATGTGAATAAAAGAGCAATAACGATCTGTTGTCTCAAAATACTTGTCGGTATCAAAGGGTAGAAAAATTCCTGACTACTAATCCAGGAGGTTCTGGATCTGACTTAAAATTTCAACCGTACCACCGGAAAAGGATAAATGTGGAGCCCTGATTTGTGGCTCGCGGGGATTAATTCTTAAAACATTTGCCTGTTGACGTTGCCCCAGTTGCTCACTGAGGTGGCGGATTGTCGGGATAGAAGATCCGGCACCCATCTCAATGATGACCATTTTATTATCGCTATTGAATTGTAAAAACTCGTCAAAATTTTCTTCCTGAATAGCAGAACGTCTGGGCAGCCACGAGTAATCTCCAAACATCAGTATGTTGGGTCTTGCTACGCGTTGGCATTGTGGGCATCTGGGAACATCTGTAGCCCGCATGGTTGCTTCATCAATGATATATTCTGCTTCATTTGGCCAGATAGCGTGGTTGCAGGGAACCGTACATTGCAGATGGTGGATTGAACCATGAACTTCCAGAATCCGATCTTCAGAGAACCCAGCTTTCTGAAACTGTCCATCGACATTTGAAGTCGCGATAAAATAATCGAGTTTAAATTCTTCAATCCAATCCAGAAGTATTCTAAATCCAGAGTGGGGGACTGTATTACGGTAGAGATTGGTGCGGTGGCCATAAAAACCCCAGCCAAAATTTGGATCATCTTCAAAGTGTTCTGGATTAGCGGCTTGAATGAAACTGAGTCCCAGACGTTGATACATTGGATAGGAGTTCCAGAACCCCTGATTGCCGCGAAAGTCAGGCAATCCTGAATCAACTCCTATCCCCGCTCCGGCAGTCATCACTATGGCACCGGCATTACGAATAATATCAGCAGCTTCAGCGTAGCGGGGTTCGTGCATAATTTGCCTCCAGGTTCAGATGGCGACAGAAACAGATGTCGGGCTGAGGATATCTATCATATTTTTTGGAGATAACTCTACCAGCAGCCCACGCCGTCCACCATTGATTATTATTTTTTCCAGGTTGCCGATTGTTTCCTCCATAAAAACTGGCAGCGTTTGTCGGGTGCCAAAGGGAGAAATACCACCAGTTTGATAACCGGTCAAGCTGTCTGCTCTGTCTGCTGTACAGGGGGCAACTCTCTTAACCTTTAGCTGTCGAGCTAAATGTTTCAAAGATACCTCACAGTTACCATGCATCAGGACAATAAATGGGCGTTGCTGATCATCCTCCATCACCAGAGTTTTTATGACCAGGTGCTCATCGACTTTTAATTCCCTGGCGCTGGCACGTGTGCCACCTTTGTCTTCATATTTATAGAAATGAGGGATGAATTTAACTTTATGTTGTTTAAGTAACCGGATCGCCGGTGTGGCCGGAACTTTATCTCTCGCCATGATGATCCTTTTAGCCGATGACCCAGGAAATTGGAATAAATGCAATACTGACAATTGTAACCAGAGCGCAGGTTATGGCAAGCCCTTTGAACAATTTTTCAGTTTTACGTTGGTCACGGATGGTGACCGGTAAAAACCAGCCAAAAACAACTCCCGCCAATGCGCCACCCAGATGGGCAGCGTTATCAGCACCAACAATAAAGCCAAAGACGAAAGCCATTAATGCCCACTGCAGCATAAAGTTACGGCGTTGAATGCCGAGATTACCACCCACGCGATGATAATAACTGATTGAAAATCCAATTAAACCAAAAATAGCCCCGGATGCACCAATAACAACAGTGTTAGGATGCCAGAATAATCCAGCTAAGGTGGCAACGATAGTAGCAAAAATATAAACAGTCAATAAGCGCGACCAGCCAATTTCTGACTCTAGCAACGGACCCACCTGGTAGAGGACGACCATATTGAAGCCTAGATGGATCAACCCTCCGTGGGTAAAGGCATAGGTGATACAACGCCACCACTCGCCATTTTCCAGAACCAATGGCCAATACTGACCGCCCCAATGGACCATCAATCGGGTCGGTGGGTGCATAATTGTCTGCATTCCAAAACCCAGGATAGTGCCATGGAGGATCATCAGGGTGAAAAGGATGAGATTAGTATAAATTAGTATTTGGATCAGGGTATTTCCACGCCATGAGGTTTTTAAAAAAAACTGCGGGCGACGGTAATGGTTGCTCAAAATTATACTCCTGTTACAGAAAACTTAGGTTGCCGATTGAATTTACTTTTTCCTGCAGCCTAAATAATTTCAGACTATGAACCGTTAGAAGAGATCCTTTAACCAGCCTAAAGCAACAAAAGTGCCGATGGATGACCCGATGGATGAAAAGAGAAAAACCAATAAAACTCTGGCCAAGCGGTTTTGCCACCAGCCTTTAAATGACATCAGGTCTTCACCGACATGTTCCATATCATGGACAGTCGGCGGAGCAACAAAGGATTGTACCAGCCCGGTAACAAATCCGGCACCAATCGTGGGGTTAAGAGAGGTTATTGGTGCGGCAATAAAAGCACTGATAATGGTCACTGGATGACCAAGTGCCAGCAGGGCTCCCAATGCAGAAAAGAGTCCGTTTGCAAGTATCCAGGCGGTGGCGGCATTCGCCAGCTGGTCTCGGTTGCCGAAAAAAAAGCCACCAATAAATAATGCGACGACAATCCCCGGAATCAACCAGGGGACCATTTTGGAAAATGTTGTTTTAAGGGGGATTGTCGATATCTCAGAAATTGTTTCAGGACTAATTTTATCCCCCTGTAACAGACGGATGATGCCAGGGAGATGCGCCGCACCGACAACCGCAAGCACTTTTTTTCCGGGGGCGTTACGAATGTGATACGCCATGTAGGTATCACGTTCATCAACCAGAATTTGCTTGACCGAGGGGAGTACCTTGCCCATTTCATCAAGCATACTTGAAAGGGTATCGCTTTCGCGTAACTTGGCAAGTTCCTCTTCATTTAATTCCTGTTTTTCAAATAAACTACCAACCAGTGATGCCATCACTTTGGTTTTATTCCACAGGCCGGTTTTACGCCAGACTCTGAGCAAGGTGGTGCGAATGTTCCGATCGACGAGTTCAACTGCCATCCCCCGTTCCTCAGCTGTCTGGGCCGCCGCTGCTAATTCGGCTCCAGGTTTCACTCCCGTCTGCAACCCCATCCGTTTCTGGTAGGATGACAGGGCCAGATTGCTCAACAGAAAAGGGACCTGTTTTTTCTTGATGAGCTCTTTCAGGTTGAGGGATTCCCACCCTTTTTTATTGATTAGTGATTGATAACGCTGAGTATCCAATTCGACACAAACGGTATCTGGAATGATCTCATCAATCGTTCGGATGACAGTTTCTACCGAATCCTGGGAAATATGGGCGGTACCAACGAGCACAATCTCTTTATCCTCAACCTGCAGGGAGGTGTAGTCGCTGTTGGTCATAGATGATTCGGTCAAAATTTCCTCCAGTGAATAATACAATAGAAAGGGAGTTATCGTAGGAACAAGCCTATTGTTAATATGGCTGTTAGCTGAAGATCTCACCTTCTTAAGTTTAAAGTAAAACAGCACCCTAGCACAGCAAAATGGCCTCTAGCCACAATTTATCAGCGGAAAAACAAAAAGGGCACAAGCAGGTTTAAGCTTGACCCTTTTATTTGTTGCGACTCTCCACCACTACCGTGGGTCATTGGACTCACATCGAGTGCCAATGAGGTGGGGGCAGCTGTCAATCCATCAGGCGTCCCACTTGTTTTTGTGTGGGCTGGCTCACCGGATCTCTAAGGTGACCCCTAAGGTTTTGCTATTCCGAGTGGACGTTCTGACCTCACTTGAAGGGCAGAGAGTCATCAAATATGTTCACAGTATATTGGATTTAAACTCTCTGGTCAGTAAAAAAATGAAAATAGTATCAGGCCTTGAAATTAAAGATAAAAGTGTTATTATGACTCGGTAGGTTATCTATAGGTGTATGAAATTTCCGTTTATAAACATAATTTAGAGGAGAAAAAGCCAATGCCAAAACGTCTTGAAGTTTACAAATGCCCAATTTGCGGAAACATTGTAGAAGTTGTTCACAGCGGAGCTGGAGCGTTGATTTGTTGTGGTAAAAATATGGATCGGATGACTGAAAATACTACGGACGCCGCAACGGAGAAGCATGTCCCTGTCATTGAAATGGGAGAGGCTAGTGTTACTGTGAAGGTTGGTGATGTTGCTCACCCCATGGAAGATGCCCACTATATTGAGTGGATTGAGATTCTGGTTGAGGATAAAGTCTATCGACAGTACCTGAAAGCTGGTGAGCCTGCTGTGGCTACTTTTAATGTGAGTGCTGCGACTGTGATCGCCCGCGCATATTGTAACCTGCATGGATTGTGGACAGCAAAAAGCTGATTCTTACCGAAAAATATTGCTGCAGGTTTTGAATCAGTTCCTGCTGAAACAACAAAAAGGGCCCCGGAAAACCGGAGCCCTTTTTGTTGTTTCAGCAGGAGGATAGTTATTTATAGAATCACCTGCAGGTACTCTTTAGTGGTGTCTTGTTTCTGCTTGGCTAGTTCTTTTGGATCAACTTCCACAAATTTTTCGTCGGGTGTTACTTTAAATAACGGTTGACCTTTCTGAACAATAGTCCCTTCACCACCCTCAATAATGATTTTGTCGATAGTCCCGGAAAACGGTGCTGGTACCTTGTTAAACATCTTCATCACTTCGAGAATAAATAATGGTTGTCCCTTGTCAAAATGCATTCCTTCAGTGACAAATGGAGGCAGTCCAGGTGCTTCCTGAGCGTAGTACATTCCGCCTCCCGGAGTGACAACTTCATCTGCCTTGGTTGCTGGTGGAGGTACCAGGACTTTTTTCATTGCTGCCTGTAATTCCGGATCGTGTAGATATTCGGGAATTGTAACTTCCAGATCATCTTCGACTTTAAAATCATAGAAGTCAATTTTGGCAGCAACAATGCAGAGCAGACCGAGGAGTTCGTTGCCCATCTCGTAGCCGACGTGAGCTGCCTGAATCTGAGCCCAGGTCTTTGTATCATAACCACCTTGTGGTTTGGTTTTGCTGAGAATGTCATTCATTTTGACAAACTCTTCTTTACCGATCGAGAATTTATCACGCAGTTCTGCGTAGAAGGTCAGTGCATTATTCAAGAGATCACGATCATGTGTCCAGATCACTTCCGCAGCTGGAGCATTTTCTCGCCAGGTCATATTCAGATAATCATAAGTTTCTTCAAGAATAATCAGGGGGTTGCAAAGCCAGGTGATGCTAGCATCTTTAATTGTGAATTTTTCCCTATTGAGGCTTAACCAGCCGGAAAGCAAATGTGGATCGTCCAATAGTTGCCCTATCGGTCGAGTCAACAGCGTCCCTTTCCGATCCAAAGTCTCAGATGCTGCTTTGATTGCTGCTGGGTCATCTGCATAGAGCTTGGCATAATGTTTTTTCATCGCTATGAAAGCATAAACAACATCAAGTTTCTGGGCTTCTTGTTTGATCTTTCCGACCAATGTCAGATACGGTACGACAAAGCGGGTCGTTGGTTTGGCCATGATGTTGTTGCCGATAAACCAGTTAACCAGACCATAATGGA
>JAOZMV010000063.1:0-5598 GCA_029934095.1 Desulfuromusa sp.
GATGGTGCCAATATTGACGTGCGGTTTTGTCCTCTCGTACTTTTCCTTGGACATATCTAAACTCCTATCCTCGGTCTAACCATTGACCTTGGCGATAATTTCTTCACTAATTGCTTTTGGCGCCTGATCGTAATGATCAAAAACCATAGAATATGTAGCACGACCCTGAGTTGCACTGCGTAAATCTGTCGCATAACCAAACATACTTGAAAGTGGCACGTGAGAATCAATAACCTGTGCGCCACCACGAGCCTCCATCCCCATAATGCGACCACGACGACTATTCAGATCGCCAATCACATCACCCATATACTCATCTGGGACAACAACTTCAACAGACATAATTGGCTCTAGTAATACTGGACCAGCCTTCTTGGCACCATCCTTAAAGCCTATCGATCCTGCAATTTTAAAAGCCATCTCGTTGGAATCAACATCATGGTACGAACCGTCAAAGCAGGTGACCTTGATATCAACAATTGGGAATCCAGCCAATACACCGTTTGTAGCAGCTTCCTCCGCACCTTTGCCAACTGCAGGGATATACTCGCGAGGGATGACTCCCCCCTTGATTGAATCAATGAATTCAAAACCCTTACCAGGCTCACCGGGCTCAAGTCTCAACCAGCAATCACCGTACTGTCCGCGACCACCAGACTGACGTACAAATTTCCCCTGAACTTCAACTGACTTGGTAATCGACTCTCGATAAGCAACCTGGGGAGCGCCAACGTTACACTCAACCTTAAACTCACGCTTCATCCGGTCGACAATAATATCAAGGTGCAATTCACCCATTCCAGACAGAATTGTTTGCCCCGTCTCATCGTCAGTTCTAACCCGCAGTGACGGATCCTCAGACAAAAGCTTACCAAGGGCAACCCCCATTTTTTCCTGGTCTGCCTTAGTTTTTGGCTCAACAGAGAGGTGAATAACCGGCTCTGGAAAATCCATCGACTCAAGAAGGACTGGGTTTTGTAGGTCACAGAGGGTATCACCCGTCGTGGTATTCTTCAGGCCAACGGCAGCAGCGATATCTCCGGAATAGACCTGCTTGATCTCTTCGCGCTTATTAGCATGCATTTTCAACAGGCGACCAAAGCGTTCTTTTCTCTCCTTGGTCGAATTCAAAACTGTTGTTCCCGACTCAGCAACCCCAGAGTAAACACGGAAAAAGCTTAGCTGACCGACAAAAGGGTCGGTCATAATTTTAAATGCCAGCGCTGAAAATGGTGCGTCGTCGTCTGCGGGGCGCTCTAATTCTTCACCCGAATCGGGGTGAACACCCTTAATTGCTCCGACATCGAGCGGTGAAGGCATGTAATCAATCACTGCATCCAGCAAGGTCTGCACGCCTTTATTCTTAAAGGCACTGCCACACAGAACCGGACAAAAAACGATGTCTCGAGTTCCTTTGCGGATCGCGGCCTTAACCTCGTCGAGAGACAACTCCTCACCGCCTAAATATTTTTCCATCAAATCATCATCATGAGATGAAATTTCTTCCAGCAAAGCTTCCCGAGCAATCTCGACTTCATCCATCATATCAGCTGGGATATCGACTATTTCATACTTGGCACCCATCGATTCGTCATCCCAGACAACTGCCTGCATAGCAACCAGATCAACCAGGCCGCGGAAATCCTCTTCAGCACCAATAGGTAACTGGAGGGGCAGTGGGTTCGCGCCAAGACGATCACGGATCATTTCAACGCCACGGGTAAAGTCGGCACCGGTTCGATCCATCTTATTTATAAAAGCAATCCGGGGAACACCATACTTGTCAGCTTGACGCCAGACGGTTTCCGACTGGGGCTCAACACCACCAACTGAACAGAAAACGGCAATGGCGCCGTCCAGAACCTTTAGAGAACGCTCAACCTCAATAGTAAAATCGACATGCCCGGGGGTATCAATTATATTGACACGGTGCTCTTTCCAAAAACAGGTTGTTGCAGCCGAAGTGATAGTGATACCACGCTCCTGCTCCTGTTCCATCCAATCCATAGTGGCAGCACCATCATGGACTTCACCAATCTTGTGCGAAACTCCCGTATAGTAAAGAATACGTTCCGTAGTCGTCGTTTTACCAGCATCAATATGGGCCATAATGCCAATATTGCGGGTTTTATCTAAAGCTACTTTACGAGCCACAAAATACTCCTGATCCTAACGACTAAACTACCAACGGTAATGAGCAAAAGCTTTATTAGCTTCTGCCATACGGTGTGTGTCTTCGCGCTTCTTCACAGCCGCGCCCCGATTATTAAACGCATCCAAAAACTCACCAGCAAGGCGCTCACGCATAGTCTTCTCACTGCGCGCTTTAGCATGTATTGCAATCCAACGCATTGCCAGCGCAGTACGGCGTGATGGACTCACCTCTATTGGTACCTGGTAAGTTGATCCGCCGACACGACGGGACTTGACCTCAAGAACTGGTCGCACATTTTCCATAGCCGTCTTGAAGACCTCAAGTGGGTCATTACCAGAACGCTCAGCAACCAAATCAAATGCACCGTAAACAATTTGCTCAGCGGTACTCTTCTTTCCATCGACCATGACATTGTTAACAAACTTGGCAACCTGCAGATCCCCGAACTTGGGGTCAGGCAAGATGATCCGCTTAGGGACCTCTCTTCTCCTTGGCATAGCGTCCTCTTCCTCAAACTATATTAGTTACTTAAATTACTTCGGGCGCTTAGCGCCGTATTTAGAGCGGCCCTGCTTACGATCCTTAACACCAGCAAGATCGAGAGTGCCACGCACAATATGATAACGGACACCAGGTAAATCTTTAACCCGACCGCCACGAATCAAAACAACAGAGTGTTCCTGCAGATTGTGGCCGACCCCTGGAATATACGAAGTCACGACAATCCCGTTAGTCAAACGAACCCGAGCAACCTTCCGCAAAGCGGAATTAGGTTTTTTTGGAGTCGTGGTGTACACGCGAGTGCAAACTCCACGTCTCTGCGGGCATGATTTAAGCGCAGGGGCAGTCGATTTTACAATCTTCTTTTTACGCCCGTTGCGGATCAATTGGTTAATTGTTGGCATCTAGATTCTCCCAAATCCTTTGCGTTATTCCAGCCATCAAGACTGATATTTCCATGGGGAAAAACCCGCTGACATTATCAATCGGCTGTGGCTTTGTCAAGCTCTTTTCTCTTGCCAGCAAAATATTCTTTGTTGGTCAAGAGGGCTCCTGTTTATGGAGTTTCAACCCCGTCAATCGGCCTCTGTCGATGTTTCAACTTCTGAATCATCTATCTCAATTGGTTCTTCTAACTTGATCTCTGGTTCTGGAATCATCAGCTCAGCAGAACGGTATTTAGCAACCCCGGTACCAGCTGGTATCAAGCGGCCCATAATAACGTTTTCTTTAAGTCCGCGCAGCGAGTCGGTCTTACCCTGGATTGAGGCCTGTGTCAGCACCTTGGTGGTTTCCTGGAAAGAGGCAGCTGAAATAAATGACTCAGTTGACAGAGAAGCCTTGGTAATCCCGAGCATAATCGGCTCACCGATTGCCGGTTCCCCACCTGCAGCCAGAATTTTATTGTTCTCCGCCTCAAAAACCCAACGATCAATCTGATCATCTATCAGGAAGTTAGTGTCTCCCACTTCCTTAATCTGTACTTTCCGCAGCATCTGTCGCACGATAGTTTCAATATGCTTATCGTTAATATTAACCCCCTGCAAACGGTAAACTTCTTGCACTTCATCGACCAGATACTTTGAAAGCTCTTTGCTACCAAGTACACGCAGAATATCGTGCGGGTTACTCGATCCATCAACCAACTCTTCGCCGGCATGGATAAAGTCCCCCTCATGTACCGAAATATGCTTTCCTTTGGGGATTAGATATTCGCCTGGATCACCGATTCCAGGGGTGACAACAATCTTACGCTTACCCTTGGAATCCTTACCGTAGGAAACGACCCCATCAATTTCAGAGATAACTGCAAGTTCCTTTGGTTTGCGTGCTTCAAACAGCTCAGCGACGCGTGGCAAGCCCCCGGTAATATCTTTGGTCTTGGTTGTTTCACGCGGAATTTTAGCAAGAATAGCACCAGCATGAAGTTCCATACCCTCTTCAACAGAGATATTGGCGCCAACTGGCAACATATATCGAGCCTGGGTCCCATTTGGCAATTTGACAGCTTTGCCATCTTCCCCCTTCAGGGTGATCCGCGGTCTCTTATCGGCAGATTTAGCTTCTGTGACAACCTTACGTGAAAGGCCAGTGACTTCGTCAACCTGCTCTTGCATCGTCACCCCCTCAGCGATATCACCATAATGGACAATACCACCAACTTCAGTGATAATTGGAACAGTATAGGGGTCCCATTCAGCCAGCATCTCACCACTCTTGACCGCACCACCCTCATGCTGAGTCAAGCGGGCACCATAAACAACCGCATAGCGTTCCCGCTCACGACCGGTATCATCAACCACAGCAATCTCACCTTTGCGATTCATGACTACCGGGAAACCGTCAACGTTATCAACTGTAGTCAGGTTGATGTATTTGAGCGAGCCATCGAAGCGTGCTTCAAGGGCAGTCTGTTCTGCCCGCCGTGAAGCGGTACCGCCAATATGGAAAGTCCGCATGGTTAACTGAGTACCAGGTTCGCCAATTGACTGTGCAGCAATAACACCAACCGCCTCACCCAGATTAACCAGGTGACCGCGCGCCAGATCGCGACCATAACAATAAGCACAGATACCGCGCTTACTCTTACAGGTCAGAACCGAACGTATTTTAACTTTTTCGATTCCAGCATCTTCAATGACTGCAACCAGTGCTTCATCTATCAACTGGTTCGCTTCAACCAACAGCTTGTCGGTGACAGGGTCAATAATATCATCCAGCGCAACCCGGCCAAGAATTCGATCACCGACACGCTCTATAACTTCCCCACCTTCAGTCAGGGATGAGACCTCGATCCCGTCGATCGTGTCACAATCCTGCTCGATAATGATGGCATCCTGCGCAACATCGACCAGACGCCGGGTCAGATAACCGGAGTTTGCGGTTTTTAACGCAGTATCAGCCAGACCCTTACGAGCACCGTGAGTTGAAATAAAATACTGCAGAACCGTCAAGCCCTCACGGAAGTTAGCTGTAATCGGGGTCTCAATAATTGAGCCATCTGGCTTAGCCATCAGGCCACGCATTCCTGCTAACTGACGAATCTGCTGTGCACTTCCCCGAGCCCCGGAATCAGCCATCATGTGGATCGCATTAAATGATGAAACTTCGACCTCTTCACCATCCTCTGATTTTATTTTTTCAATAGCAATATTGCCGAGCATTGTCCCTGCAATATCCTCAGTACACTTGGCCCAGATATCAATAACCTTGTTATAGCGCTCGCCATCAGTTATCAATCCCTCCGTATACTGCCGCTGAATATCTTTCACTTCATCCGCAGAAACCTTGATTCTTGCCTCTTTCGTCTCCGGGATAACCATATCATCAAGGCAGATTGAGACGCCGGCTAAACTCGAATAACGGAAACCTGTCTCCTTGATCTTATCTGCAAGAATAACTGTCTCCTTGTTGCCGGCAAAACGGAAGCTGATATCGATTAA
>JAOZMV010000063.1:5698-7450 GCA_029934095.1 Desulfuromusa sp.
ACAAATGGCCGCTCCTTGGTCATATAGTACAAACCAAGAACCATATCCTGTGACGGAACAATAATCGGCTTTCCACTTGCTGGGGAGAGAATATTGTTTGTCGACATCATCAGTACCCGGGCCTCAATCTGACTTTCGATTGAGAGGGGCAGGTGAACAGCCATCTGATCACCATCAAAGTCAGCGTTAAAGGCAGTACACACCAGTGGATGCAACTGAATCGCTTTACCCTCAATCAACACCGGTTCAAAGGCTTGAATGCCCAAACGGTGAAGAGTTGGAGCACGGTTAAGCATAACCGGGTGCTCTTTAATTACCTCCTCCAAGACGTCCCAAACCTCGGACTTCTCTTTTTCTACCATTTTTTTGGCACTCTTAACTGTCGTCGACAAGCCTCTCTCATCCAGCTTTTGATAGATGAACGGCTTAAACAATTCGAGAGCCATTTTCTTGGGCAAACCACATTGATGCAGTTTCAACTCCGGGCCAACGACAATAACTGAGCGGCCAGAGTAATCGACCCGCTTGCCAAGCAGGTTCTGGCGAAAACGCCCCCCTTTCCCCTTGAGCATATCGGACAAGGACTTCAGTGGACGTTTGCTTGGACCGGTAATTGCCCGGCCACGCCGACCATTATCAAAGAGGGCATCAACAGCCTCTTGAAGCATCCTCTTCTCGTTACGGATAATAACTTCCGGGGCACGCAACTCCATGAGTCGTTTGAGCCGATTATTACGATTAATAACCCGGCGATAGAGATCATTCAGATCAGAGGTTGCAAAACGACCACCATCCAATGGCACCAGAGGTCGCAATTCCGGAGGCAGGACCGGAACCGTTTCCAAAATCATCCATTCTGGTAAATTGCCGCTCTGACGAAATGAATTGATAACTTTCAGTCGCTTGGAAATCTTTTTTCGTTTAGCTTCACTGGTTGCTTCTTTCATCTCGATCCGTAGTTGATCACCAACCTCAACCAGATCAAGCTCAACCAACAATTCGCGAACCGCTTCAGCACCCATTCCCGCGACAAATTGTCCGGCAAATTCGTCCATCGCCTCGCTGTATTTATCTTCAGGAAGCAATTGCCCTTTGACCAGAGATGTCTCACCTGGATCAAGAACCACATAAGCCTCAAAATAAAGGACCTTCTCCAGATCCTTAAGCGTCATATCAAGTAACGCACCAATTCGTGAAGGCAGTGACTTAAGGAACCAGATATGAGCAACGGGACAGGCCAGGTCAATATGTCCCAACCGCTCACGCCGAACTTTACTTGGAATAACCTCAACACCACATTTTTCACAAACGATGCCACGATGTTTCATCCGCTTGTACTTACCGCAATTACATTCGTAATCTTTGGTTGGACCAAAAATCTTGGCGCAAAAAAGCCCATCACGCTCAGGCTTAAAGGTTCTGTAATTGATGGTTTCCGGTTTTTTCACTTCACCGAAAGAACGCTCACGGATCTTTTCCGGTGAAGCCAGCGATAATTGAATAGAGTTAAAACTCAATGGATCTTTCGGACGCTCAAAGAGACTAAAAATATCTTCCAAAACGCATTCTCCTTATAGGATGAGTGCTTTAATTTATAATTTGACGATTACCGTTGGAGTAAACTTACTATTCTTCCAACAGATCAACATCCAGACAAAGAGCCTGTAATTCTTTGATCAAAACGTTAAACGACTCCGGCAAACCCGCTTCAAGGGTATGTTTACCCTTAACAATAGCTTCGTACATCCGGGT
>JAOZMV010000064.1 GCA_029934095.1 Desulfuromusa sp.
TTAACAGCCCAAGGCTATACTGATCTTTACCAAGTTTGAATTCCTCAGCCATCGAGGGGGTCACCTTGGAAATTATGCGGATACTCAAAACTGTGGCGCGCAGGATATCACCCTTCATCGTCGTTATCCTCTGGTGTTCTCGTAAAATCCAGATGGCTAAGCAAAAATTTCGTCCCACTAGGCGGAGTGTTTTTTCGAGGGTGAAGACATACATGTTGTATGTCGAGATCTCTAAAAAACGCTACAACACCGTGGGTCGGACTTTTTTGCGACGCCATCACTTTTTTAGATCCAGACCGCTGGCCTTCTGATCCAACATTTTTTTCACCACATCAGCAATATGAGCCCCGGCCTCCACTGCAGGGAGACCACCCCGGTGGATATTAGAGAGAACCGTCCGGTTGGCTTCAGGCATACCGACAGATGCGTTGTAGGCCATATAGCAGCTCATACTTTCGGCAGTGGCTAATCCGGGCCGCTCACCGATCAAAACCACAGTGACTTCTGGATGCAGTATTTCCGCCACAGCATCCATGGCAGGAACTCGCCCATAGCGGAGGAAAAATGGTGTTCCCACTTTGATCCCATGACCTTCCAGCCCCTGCTCTAAAGCCAGATAGGTATCCTTGGCATTCTTTTCAACCGCAGTTGAACTCAGTCCGTCAGCAACATAAACCTGAACCCGAGCCTTCGCCTGACAATTTTTTCTAAGTAGCTCAGCGTTCTCATTGTCCAGCTCTCTGCCAAAATCGGGACGCGTCAAGAACTGATCCTTGTCTACACATTTTGTCTTGATTTCAAGCAGGCCCCACTCATTTATGAAGTCTGCTGAAACATCGTTAAAGACAGCGTCCTGAGCGATGGCATGGTCTGCCCTGAAACGGAGCAATGATTGGGTCAAGTATCTGGGGCCAGTACGCCAGATACCAATACGGGATGCGGTTGCCCCTTTAAATTTGAGGTATGCCTCCCGGTTGGATGGATCAGGCACCAGCAGCTGTTCTTTTAAATCTTCTTTTGTCAGATCAACCAGAGGTTCTTCAGCAGGCAACTGTGGGGCACTACTCTCCAGAGAGGCACCCGACTCCTTGCCCATTTCTCTAAGAACATCCTCAATCAGTTGTTTGATTTTAGCTTCCATCTCCACAATGACCTCTTTTCTGAATTTCACCCACTAAAAAATAGTGAGGCATCCCCGGCAATTTTGCTCAAATGCCCATCTTCGTAGATACCCATTTTTTCAAGCCAACACTCAAATTCTGGAATCGGTCTTTTGTTGAGAAGTTCTCTCAGGGCAGCAGCTTCATGATAACCGAGGGATTGATAATTCAGCATGATATCGTCCCCCTGTGGGACCGTGATCAGGTAATTACAACCGGCTGTCCCCAGCAGAACCGCTAAATTTTCGATATCATTCTGGTCAGCTTTCATGTGATTGGTATAGCAGGCATCCACACCCATGGAAATCCCGGTTAACTTCCCCATAAACAGATCTTCCAGTCCGGCACGAATCACCTGTTTACTGTCATACAGATATTCGGGACCAATAAATCCGACCACTGTATTGACCAGGAAGGGGTCAAAATGTTTGGCAAACCCGTAACAACGGGCTTCCATTGTCACCTGATCGACACCGTGATGAGCGTCAGAGGAGAGTTCAGCCCCCTGACCCGTCTCAAAATACATCACATTCGGTCCGGTTGCGGTCCCTTTTTTGAGCATCAGATCCTGCGCTTCAGAGAGAATGGCACCGTTCAGGCCAAATGCGGTATTGCCTTTCTCACTGCCAGCGATACTCTGGAAAATCATATCGGCGGGGGCACCTTTTTTGACCGCTTCCATCTGCGTGGTCACATGCCCCAACACGCAGTTCTGCGTTGGTATCTGATAAGTCTCTTTGATCTCTTGAAACATATGGAGGATATTGGAGAGCGATTCCACAGTATCGTTGACCGGGTTCAGTCCAATCAGCGCGTCACCGGCTCCGTAGCTCAACCCTTCAAAAGTTGAGATCCTGATCCCATCAAGATCATCGGTGGTGTGATTGGGCTGGAGCCGGAACGCAAGTACCCCTGGTTCACCGATGGTGGTATTGCAATGGGCGATAATATTAATTTTATTGGCCGCGTAGATCAAATCCAGATTAGTCATCAGCTTGGCAACCGCAGCAACCATTTCAGCAGTCAGTCCACGTGAAGCCCTGATGATATCTTCGCCACAGGTCTTATAGCTGAGCAACCATTCCCTGAAATCTGCAACAGTTAAGTTTTTTATTTCGGTGTAGATTGTTTCATTGACAGCATCTTGATCGAGGCGGGTCACCTCATCATCTTCATAAGGAACCGCCGGGTTATTTCTCAAATCAGCCAGAGTCAGGTGAGAAAGGACCTCTTTGGCGGCCACCATTTCGGCAACCGTAGCAGCGGCAAGACCTGCCAGACGGTCACCTGACTTCTCTTCATTGGCCTTCGCCAGTACCTCGTTGAGGTCTTTAAATTCGTAGACTATTCCGGAGAGTACTGTTTTCAATCTCATGACGATTCCTCACCTACGCTTTAATAGTTGAAAACCAGAGTCTTAACAATCACAGGAACAACGTTGCCATCGACAAGTTCCCGGCCGATATCAATATAATCTCCATTTTCAACTTTAATCGTATCAATGCAGATAACATCTTTTTTAAACTCCAACTGGCTCCGCAGAGTTTGTCCCATCACTTTTGCCAGATCTTTTTCAATCACCACAACCAGCGGGCAGGTTTTGCAGAGGACCTCTTTCATCCCCTGAATAATTTCTTTTGCCAGGGTTGTGACCTCACTGAAGCCGAGATTTCTGGTTCCACTGAAGGCGAGAGCCAAATTCTGCTTTTCCCCCCCCAGATTGAACCACTGTACTTTGCGGAGAATTGCTTCACCCCATTGTTCAAGCGGCAAGGTTTCATCCTCTGCGGACAGCTTCAGCACCGGGATATTTTGCATTGGCAAAACCCCGGGGGAAACTGAAATAGTACTGCCACTGATAGCGGTGGTGTGCGATCCTGCGCCAACCACTGTGGCCCGAATTGTCTCTACCGCTTCGAGAACCTGCAGCTTCTGCGGGATTTTTGAATTGGCAATCGCCCGCCCAAGAGCGACACCGATATCGCCATAGCGAAAATCATCGCCACTTTGAGAACGGTTGATACAATCGGCGACTCCACCTGAAAACGAGACGTAATCGATCTGATAATCTCGCTTCAGATCATGATCTGTGAGCATTGTCGCCAGTTGCGGTGATGCTGGAACAAGCCCAAGAATCTCCTCTATAATACCTGCCATCCGGGTTGCGATAGTTTCGATCACCCCGCTGCTCAGGGTTTGATTCTCTGTCACTGATAAATTCATGGAGCGGGTCAAACTGCGAAGTTTATCGGCAATATAGTTGACCTCACCCCGCCCATCGCCAAAACGGATCAGCCGCCCACCAATATCCAGACAGGCGGTGTCGAGGACCTCACCATTTCTGAATACGGCGATATTAGTGGTGCCACCGCCGATATCCAGATTGACAACTGTTGCGCCACGCTTTTTTGACTCTTGCTCCGCTCCCGCCCCCTTGCCAGCAATAATTCCTTCCAGTGTCGGCCCGGCCGTAGCAACGACAAATTCCCCGGCCAAACCACTCAAAGCTCGTAGTACCGACTCGGCATTCTGCTTTCTGGCGGCTTCTCCGGTGATGATGATGGCGCCGGTCTGGACTTGTTCAGGGGTAATCCCTGCAGATTGATATTCCCGCTCAATTAATTCCCTGACTCTTTGCTCATCAATCTCATGTTGCGACTTCAGAGGGGTAAAATGAATCGTACTCCGAAACACAACCTCTTTAGCAATGATCTCAATCCGGGGTACGGTGACCAGGGACGCGGTATTCTCCAAAGTGAGTCGGCTGAACACTAACTGGGTCGTTGTTGTTCCAATATCAATTCCGACACTAAGAATTTTTTCTTTCACCCGGTTCCCTGTCATAAAAAAGCCCAGAACTGCACACGATTAAAGTGCGGTTCCGGGCTTCGGTGCCTTACTCATACACGCCGTTGCATACGAGTATTTACTTTTATCTCCTCATTGTTCAGGAGATATTGCGTAAAATCATTTACATGGTTTCGGTACCCAGCGTGGTCAACGGAAAATCAAACAAAACCTTGGTGCCACTATGGTTAGATTCTGTGGTTAAATTTCCCTTTAACTTTTCAGTGACAATCCGGCGCACAATGAGTAAGCCCAGTTTCTCTGAAGGCTCTCCATCCAGGTCAAAACCTATTCCATCATCAATGATAGAAATATTCGAGTACATTGACCCTTTGCATATTTCGATATCTATTACCCCTGAATCTCTGCCGATAAAGGCATACTTCAAGCAGTTCTGAGTCACCTCATTCACAACCAGTGCAATAGAAGTTGCCGTGTCAGAATCACACAAAAAGGTATCTCCTTTAAGATTAATGGTGATTCCTTTGTTGGCAAGCAGACCATGTTGCACTGTATTGGTCTTGATCTTCTGCAGCATGGTCATGATATCGACATCATCCTTGCAGTCTTCGGCCAATATTTCATGGGTTGCTGCAATACTCAGAACCTGACTGATACTTTCGTTAAATGCTGTCTTTGCTGCAACATCATCAATTCTTCGACATTGAAGCTTTAACAGACTTGCAATCGTCTGCAAATTGTTTTTGACCCGGTGATGGATTTCACTGATTGCTACCGTTTTCAGAACCAGTTCTTTCTCTTTGTTTTTCACATCAGTCACATCGTTGATCAACATGACGACCCCGGCGAAATTCTCATTTTTATTTTTTACATAGGTATATTTGATATGAAAGATGTAGTTCCCAACCTCCAGGTCATTAAGGGTGATCTGTTTTTTCGAGAGAACATTATCAAATTCAACCCCGTGGAAAGTTATATTCGAAAAACTGAGACCTTCCAGTCGTTCAATATAGCCAAGGTCACGATAAATCTTCACAGCAACCGGGTTTGCATAAGTACAGATCCCGGAGCGGCTGAAGATCAAAATTCCATCGGTCACATGATATGGAAGGCTGTTGTCTCCCGTTCCTGGGAGCGCCCGCCTTTCGATTAATTGTTCTGTCGTTTGGGTCAGAACAGACAGTTTCTTTTCTGCCCTGACTCTTTCAGTCACATCTTTTTCGGCGATCAGTGCGCCAATAACGTCTCCAGAAGAATTTTTGATCGGTGATACACTCTGCCGTACATTTTTATCTTCCTGGGTTACGCCGCTCATGTCCATCGTCGGCATGCCGATTTCCAATGTCCTGAGAACCGCCGGTTCTTTGCTGCGGTGAGCAAACTTGCCAACGACCGAACCTGAGTAGAGAGATTTTACTGAAGAGGGTCGGGCCTGCGCCACCACAACGGCTATATCAGGATCTCTGGTGCAACAATCAATGAAAATATCGGCCCCCATCAATTCTGCGATACTCTCCAGGCATTCAGCATTTTTTTGAATTTGCTGAATGTCGGTATCATTAAGATCCGAATGGTGCTGGCAAAGAGCAACAAGCATAGGCTCCTCAGCCACTATTCAAAAGAATTGCTTTAGCGATATCTTTCATCGGTCGGCCCTTGTCCATGCTTATTTTCCGGATCTTCTTATAGGCATCATCTTCACAGAGTTTTTCCTTAGCCATCAAGATGCCCTTGGCTCTTTCAATCAACTTTCTCCCTTCCAGTTCATCCTGAGCTTTGCGCACATCTTCTCTCATTCGATCCATCTCCATCCCTTTGGCGATTGCAACCTCAACCATCGGCAGTAGAGAATCTTCTGACACCGGCTTGACCAGATAGCCCTCAACACCAGCATCCTTGGCTTGATCCACAAACTCTTTACCACTATAGGCGGTCAGCAACAGGACGCTTCCAGCCAACTTTTCATCTTTGATCAGTTGTGCTGCCTTCAACCCGTCAATAAGTGGCATCTTGATGTCGAGCAACGCCAGGTCAGGATGATAGGTCCGGCAGAGATCCAGAGCATCAAATCCATCTCCGGCCTCACCGACCACGTCATAACCGGCACCAACCAATATCTCATACATATTGAGGCGAGTAATGGGTTCATCATCAGCAATGACAATCTTATATGACATTAATATTTCCTAAGTAATACCTGAACCAGCGGATATCCACTGGTTCAGGTAAGAGATAGTCTCAACAGTTCAAGCCCGGTTTTGTCCATCGCACTGGTCCTGATTATTTCTTCGGCTCCAGCTCGCCGGAGAAACTTTTCAGCTCTTTCCGGATTGCTTGATTCCTTATCCACTTTGGTGATTATGCCAATAATCTTCTTTTTAAACATGGATGAAAATTTAGGCGGAAAAACACTATTTATAACCGTCGAGTCCTGCACCAAAGCAACAATATTGCAGTTAACCGATGAGGTCATCAGCGCTGGATAAAGGCGTCTATTCTCTAAAAACTCACCCGGGGAATCTACAAACATCCCACTAAATGTGATGGCCTGGGTTTTCTTGTGGATAATTTTCTGGTCTTGCAGCCCCTGAATAAGAGATGTTTTGCCACTTCCAGTTTTTCCGACCAGGAGAATTTTGTTCATCAAAGCCCCGTTATGAACGAGTGATTTCAGTTATGGCAAAATGTAAAACTGTCTCAAAAACGTCAAGGACACTATTGATTGATGATTCTACACTGGCGACATCGCCGACAATAACAACCGCTCCGCCAAACCGGTCAAGAAAGCCGATCTCCACGTCTGCTGCCTTAGTTGCGACATCAGCGGCAATAATGGCTGCTTCCCCTGGAGTAATCGTCAGTATGCCGATAGCACCGGCGGTCTCCTCATCCAGGCCGAGGCTCTGGCAGATAGATTTTTGTGGATTCGCAATCAGATGTGCCAATGTCAGCTGTTTGCCCGGCACATACTCTTGAATCACGCGTTGTTTTTCTTCGGACACAGTCAGCTCCACAAAAAAATGCCTGCAAGAATTGTTATCTTCTATGCAAGCATTCACCGCCTAAATCACACCCCGTTGTGCGATCAACTCTTTCCTTTATAACGCTATTTTATTAAGTTAGCAAGCTTTTTCAAGAAAGCGGCCCCATAGAATGGGCCGAAATATTTTTAGATAAAAAAATGTTCCAGTATGAATTTCGCCCCTGTATTTAGCAGGGGCGAAGAAACTGCAGACCTTCCAGAGCTTCGATGGCGCGGTGAGTCATCAACTCTGCATCCTTGAGGGTCAGCGGTTCGCACTCAGCTCCGTTGGCCAAAATATAGTCCACCACCTTGGACTGTGCTTTGACATGGGCATGGAAACCTCCTCCGGCACCAATCACACCGCTTGTGAAATATCCACGAGATTTGCATTTGCCTATTTCCTGCCAGTCTTCACATAAGTCTT
>JAOZMV010000065.1 GCA_029934095.1 Desulfuromusa sp.
GTCGATTTTTTATTTGCTGATGAAACCGATTTTTTTACCTCTAAATTACCAAATTATCGAGATCTGCCTGCAGAAGATATCTCCAAATTAAAAAGTTTTCTGAATAAAAACACAACGAATCAGGGGATTATTTTAACTTCAGAACGCCATCTGAATCTCTTAATTCGGAAGTTCCTATAGAAAAAATGATACTTTAGCTGCTTTTTTGGAGTATTCTCATCTTTCCAGCTTGACAACCTGTTTAGAAAACTATAATTTTTACAGATTAGTTTTTATTGTTTTATTGCGTAAACTTGGCTGTGGAGTTCTATTAAACAATGAAAGTTCCCTGCTCCTTCCTGACAACCGGGCTCATCCCAATTTTAGGATTTGTTCTGTTACTCAGTTCCTGCGCTCCAACCACCAGCCTTGCCCCATCTGGAGCATTGAAGGAACAGCTGCGTGAAATAAAACAGCAGCAGCAGGAACAGGAAACTCAGCTACTGCAGTTACAGCAACAATTCAGCCAACTACAACAACAGTTGACTGCGGAAAAGATGATCACGACACAGATTCAGGAGAATATCGAATCACCGCAACCGTTGGAACCAATAGAAGCTCCAGTGATCACCTTCCCAAATCAAGTTATTCCAAACCAGGAAGCGGTCACCATTGCGGCATCAGCATCATCTTACCTGACTGCATTTTCAAACCTGGCTGCTGGTCGTCAGGTTGCTGCTGAAACAGGTTTTCAAGAATTTTTGCGGGATTTTCCGGATCATCAGTATGCTCCCAACGCCCGCTACTGGCTGGCTAACGCGCAATTATCCCAGGGGAAAACAAATCTGGCAATAAACAATCTGCAGATAATTATTGCTGATCCAAATGCCCAGAATAAAGCCCCTGCAGCACTTAAACAATTAGTACAGATCTATCACCAACAGGGATCGCAAATGCAAGCTGACGATGCCCTGGAACAGTTGCGTAACCGTTATCCAGAAAGTCCGGAAGCGCAACACTTTTACCGGAGCGAAGAACCGACTAATTAACGGTTTACAGCTCTGTCTGAGAGGGAACTGATGACACGAATACACTTTCGCTGGTTATCGCTGCTGGTTCTTCTGCTGATCTTGTCAGGAACGAGTCTGGCAACTGCTGAAGAGAAGATTTATACGATAAAAGAGGGAGATACCCTCTGGGGCCTCTCCGAAAGGTTCATTGGTGATCCGTACTATTGGCCAAATGTCTGGGCAAAAAATCCAGATATCACCAACCCCCATCTGATTTATCCGGGACAAAAGGTACGTATTCTGGACGGTCGTCTGGTGATCATCCCGGCCTACCCGGAAGCAGAAAAACAGACCGATAAAACAGCTGGCGGCGATCAAGTAACACCACCAACTTTTAAGTCCAAAGAAGAGAAGATAATCAAGGTCACATCGGCAGGGAGTGGTGACGGGTTCATCCTGACCGATGAAGAACCGCTGGGAATTCTGGTTGATTCAGTCGACAATCGAATATTGCTGACCAAAGATGATGTGGTTTTTCTCAAGATGCAAGAGCTGTCAAATGTCACCGTTGGCGATACCTACGGAGTATTCCAGCGGGGCGACAAGATCAGAGATCCAGACACCAACAAAATAATTGGAACCATGATGAAGAATCTGGGGTTCCTGCAAGTTACCAAAATCCACGGCGAAACTGTTATTGCTAAAATTGATACGGTCTTCAGTGAAATTACACGTGGTGCTGAACTGTTTGAATATACCCCACAACCTGAAGAAGTAACCCTGCAGCGCGGCACAATTAAGCTTGATGGCTATATCGTTGCGACACAGGAGAGAAATGGTGCCCAGGCAACCAACAATATCATTTTTGTTAACTTAGGCAGCGATGATGGACTGGTGAGTGGAAATCTTTTCTATATTTCCCGGCCTCGTGAAGAATCGGCTGAACTGATCAGAGAAGCAGGCAAGGTTCAGTTGCCAGATATCATTCTGGGTGCCGCTATCACTATCGAAACCAAAACAAAAACCGCTTCAGCTATCATTATCAAAGCTGTCGATTCGATATTTATTGGGGACAAAGTTTCAACTGTCACCCACTGATTGCTTCTGGAGAAATAACTGACAAAAAAGGATTGGAGCTACTTCAATCCTTTTTTTGTTTGCAAACGATACCACTGATCGCCATTTATTTGGGGAGGGGAAGGGATGAACGCTTCACAACAAGATCTGCTGAGACTGCACCTGACCCCCGGTCTTGGGCGCACCGCCCTATTTAAACTTCACCAGTATTTTGGTAACTTCACTGCTGCACTTCAAGCTCCACCACAGCATTGGCGGGAAGCGGGTCTGACAGAAAACCTCTGCAACAAAGTTCCCGCCGAAAACGACCCGAAATTTCAGCAAATTCATCACCAGCTAGAATCACAGCAGGTTCGCCTGATCAGTTTTTGGGATAAGGATTACCCCTCCCTGCTGCGAGAAATTCATGATCCACCTGCACTCCTCTACCTGCGTGGGAAACTCCCGGAAAATGACTGTTTTGCAATTGTCGGTTCACGGCGGGCAACCAGTGCCGGATTATCCTTAACCAGAGAGCTGGCAACAACTCTTGCACACCATGAAGTTTGTATCGTCAGTGGCCTGGCACGTGGAGTTGATAGTGCCGCACACCGTGGTGCACTCGATGCCAAAGGGGCAACGATTGCGGTTCTCGGTTGTGGTATCGACCGGATCTATCCCCCCGAAAACAGCAAACTATTCCATGAAATTCAGCAGGAAAATGCCATCATCACCGAATACCCACCCGAGACACCACCACTTGCCGGACATTTTCCCGGGCGGAACCGAATCATCAGTGGTCTCAGTCGTGGCGTACTGATTGTTGAAGCTGCCGAAAAGAGTGGCTCATTAATAACCGGGGACTTTGCTCTGGAACAGGGACGAGAACTGTTTGCAATCCCGGGAGCCCTGCAAAATCCCAATAGCAAAGGAACCAATCGACTACTTAAAGAAGGGGCTCAACTGGTCACTGAAGCCAGAGATATTCTTCAATCACTTTGGCCGGATCAACCGACAAAGCAGGAGCAGGGTCAATACAATACTTTTGCAGATCAACTTGATGAACCAGTCCTGAGCGTCTTCCGGGTACTCGGACATGAGCCTCGACATAGTGACGAAATAGCCCGGGAATGCGGCTTGACTCCCATGCAGCTTTCCGCTATTTTACTCGACCTAGAACTCCGGGGTGGGATACAAACACTCCCCGGAAATTATTATATTCGGGCACAACTGTAGATTCTTATCAATCTATTTGGGAGGTTCCTTGCGTGAGCGAGTTTTAGCGATTGTCAATCTGATCGCCCAATATGTTCTGGGAGCGGAAGACACCCCGATCAGTGAACAGGAACTGATGACTGAATTGATGTCGGTTGGCTTTGATGCTGAAGAGATCAATGATGCTTTTTCCTGGATGGAAATAGTTGCTCTACAGCCTCAAGCTGAGTCAGCGGCAGTTTCTCCATTAATGAACTTGCCCACCTATCGGGTATTCAGCGCTCAAGAGCAGCAGCAACTTACCACCGCTGCCAGAGGGTTTTTAGTCAAAGTTCGCACCATGGGACTACTCTCAGATGCAGCTCAGGAAGAGATTATTGATCGGGCACTACGCTCAACAGATGGGCCCACCAATGAACAGGAGATCAAAATAATCACGACCCTGACCCTCCTGTCACATTCAAGCAACCTCTGGTTGCGGGAAATAGACTGTTTTCTGGAAAACGACTGGAATCGTATTTATCACTAGTGTCATGTCACGGATCAAATGCCGCATCTTGCTTGTTCTTTTGTGCGTCAACTACGTTGTGTCTTCCGCTGTATAGCTATGGCTATGCAGCAAAAAACACGCCTTGCTGACGTACAAAATTCCAGCGCAATTTTGCAACATTTGATCCGTGACACAACACTGGATTATCGGGTTGTGCAGTTACGAACCCTTTTTCACATCTGCCCATCCGGAGTTATCCGGAAAGAGGCAACTAGAGGAAACAGATGGCACAGTCACTAGTTATCGTCGAGTCACCGGCGAAAGCAAAAACAATCGAAAAATTTCTCGGCAAGGGCTATAAGGTTCTTGCTTCCTACGGCCACGTGCGGGCACTCCCAAGCAAGCAAGGCTCCGTTGATATTGATGATAACTTTAAGCCCAAATATCACATTTTACCTGACAGTGCCAAACATATCAGTCTACTGAAAAAAGAAGTTGCTAAAAGCGATGAACTGATCCTCGCAACTGACCTCGACCGTGAAGGGGAAGCGATTGCCTGGCATCTGCTGGAAGCCCTGGGGATTGACGAAAAGGCTGGGAAACCGGTTGTCAAAAGGGTCACTTTTCACGAGATTACTCAAGCGGCTATCTCTGAAGCGATGGCTCATCCGCGCACCATCGATCGGGATTTTGTTGACGCCCAGCAAGCTCGTTCGGTTCTCGACTATCTGGTTGGTTTTAACCTGTCGCCATTTCTCTGGAAGAAGATTCGCTATGGACTCTCTGCCGGACGGGTTCAATCGGTCGCCCTGCGACTGGTCTGCGAACGCGAAGATGAAATTGATGCGTTTAACCCCCGCGAGTATTGGAGTATTGAAGCCCTTCTAGCCAACCTGGCCAAGAATCAACTGGCTGCGAAACTCCATAGTTGTGATGGCAAAACACTGACCAAGTTTGCGATTACAACACAGCAGCAGGCTGAAGATATTCTGGCCGAATTAAAGCAGGCAGAGTTTCAGGTCACCGCACTGAAGAAGAAAGAGCGGAAACGTAATCCGGCACCACCTTTCACCACCAGTACCCTGCAGCAGGAAGCCAGCCGAAAACTCGGTTTCTCAGCACGAAAAACCATGACCGTTGCCCAGAAGCTCTATGAGGGAATCAAGGTCGAAGATGGCACCCATGGCCTGATCACCTATATGCGTACCGACTCCGTTGCCCTCTCAACTGTGGCAACCAGTGAAGCACGTGAAGTTATCTGTCAGCTTTACGATGAGAGCTATGCGCTGAAAAAACCACGGACTTTCAAGAATAAAAGTAAAAATGCCCAGGAAGCTCACGAGGCAGTTCGTCCAACATCGATTGCCCGGATCCCTGCTCAGGTGAAACAATTTTTGACCTCAGATCAGCAGCGCCTCTACGAATTGATCTGGAAACGGACTGTCGCCTCACAGATGACTCAGGCAATTTTTGATGCCACCAGTGTCGATATTGCTGCGGGAGAACGGTATAGTTTTCGCGCTACGGGGCAGGTGATCCGTTTTCCCGGTTTTATGGCTCTCTACATTGAGGGCAATGATAATGGTGACAATGAAGATAAAGAAGGGCTATTGCCACCGCTGAGTGAAGGGGAAAAACTCACCAGAGAACAATTAACTCCGGAGCAGCACTTCACCCAGCCACCACCCCGCTTCACCGAGGCCAGTCTGGTCAAAATATTGGAAGAGTACGGCATCGGTCGTCCGTCAACTTATGCCAGTATTATGAATACTCTGGTCACCCGAAAATATGTCCGCCTCGAAAAACGAACCTTCTTCCCTGAAGATACGGGCCGGGTCGTTACCAAGTTACTGACAGAACATTTCAGTCAATATGTCGATTACGATTTTACCGCCACCCTCGAGGAAGAGCTCGATGCTGTTTCGCGTGGGGAACTGGCCTGGACACCACTGATCAAACAGTTCTGGGATCCCTTTATCGCCCTGCTCCATCGAAAAGACAAAGAGGTGAGCAAGGCCGATATAACCACTGAAAAAACCGATAAAATCTGTCCCGAATGTGGCAAAGAGCTGGTGATTAAATTGGGCCGATCAGGACGTTTTCTTGCATGTTCCGGTTTTCCTGACTGTCGCCATACCGAACCTCTTAACAGTGATGGACAGGAGGCTGAAGAGCCCGTCGTATCGGATGAAAAGTGTGAGAAGTGTGACTCGCCGATGCTGATAAAAACCGGACGTTACGGAAAATTTCTGGCTTGCAGCGGCTATCCAAAATGTAAAAATATCCAGCCACTTGAGAAACCCAAGTCCCTCGGCATCACCTGTCCAGAATGTGGTGAGGGTGAGATGATGGAAAAGAAGAGCCGTTACGGCAAAATCTTTTATTCCTGCAACCGCTATCCGAAATGTAAATACGCGCTATGGAATCTTCCCAAGGAAGAGGCCTGCCCGAAATGTAGCTGGCCATTGACCGAGATCAAAGTCACCAAACGATGGGGGACGGTACAGCGTTGCCCGCAAGAAGAGTGCAACTGGGAAAAAGAATTAATTCCACCAGTGAAAAAAGCTCCGGCTAAAAAAGCAGCGGCAAAAAAGAAACCTGCAGCCAAGAAAAAAGTCGCAGCAAAGAAAGTTACTAAAAAAACCACCTGAATAATTGATAACATAGTATGATCTTTATCGGTCGAACCATGCAGGTTCGGCCGATTTACGTTTAATCTGAACCGGTGATTTCTAACAGGTTCAGATTCAGTAGGGATGAGAAATGGATATTACAATTATCGGTGCTGGATTGGCCGGATGTGAAGCAGCCTGGCAGGCGGCAAAAGAAGGATGTCAGGTCAAATTATACGAGATGAAACCGCTACAATTTTCTCCGGCACACCAGAGTGAAGGGTTGGCTGAACTGGTCTGTTCGAACAGTCTGCGCGGTGCCGGAATGAACAACGCCGTCGGCTGCCTTAAAGAAGAACTCCGACGCAGTGGTGCTCTGTTTATCGAAGCAGCTGATGCCACAGCGGTTCCCGCAGGGGGAGCTTTAGCCGTTGATCGGGATGAATTCTCCAACTATATCAGCGGCAGAATTTCTGCCGAGCCAAATATTGAGCTGATCCGGAAAGAAATCACCCAACTTCCCACAGAAGGAATAACCATCCTGGCCAGTGGCCCGTTGACTTCAGCGGCACTCTCTACAGAACTTGAGGCACTGACGGGGAGTGAGCACCTCTATTTTTATGATGCCATTGCACCAATTGTCGAGGTTGATTCCATCGATTTCACTATCGCCTGGCGTGCCTCCCGCTATGATAAAGGGGGGGATGATTATATCAACTGCCCGATGAATGAAGAGCAGTATTTCACCTTTGTTCAAGCATTGGTTGATGCCGACAAAGTTGCCGGGCGGGAATTTGAAAAGCTGATCCACTTTGAAGGGTGTATGCCGATTGAAGAGATGGCCAGTCGCGGGGCACAAACTCTCTCCTTCGGGCCGATGAAACCGGTTGGATTACCCGATCCAAAAACCGGGAAAATTCCTTACGCCGTCCTGCAACTCCGTCAGGATAACCGCAACGCCTCGCTGTTCAATCTGGTGGGCTTTCAGACCCGCT
>JAOZMV010000066.1:0-3186 GCA_029934095.1 Desulfuromusa sp.
ATATGAAAGTAGCAATTGTCGGTGCTGCCGGGCGCATGGGTGGTCGTTTAATTCAAGCGGTCCAGGAAGCGGACGGATTGGAATTAACCGGTGCAGTTGAGCGTCCCGGTCATCCACAGATTGGCACGGATGCTGGATTGCTTGCCGCCGTTGGTGAATTGGGTGTTCAGATCACAGATGATTTAGTGGCAAGCATGGAAAATGCTGATGTCCTGATCGATTTTACCTTTCCCGACGTGACTTTGAAAAACCTGGAAATTTGTGCCAACTTGGGGAAAATGGTTGTCAGTGGATCAACCGGATTTACCCCCGAGCAAAAAACCGAGGTGGAAAAATACGCTGAAAAGATTCCGGTTGTTCTTGCCCCCAATATGAGTGTCGGAGTCAATGCCTGTTTCAAGCTGCTCAAAGAGGCCGCGAAGATCCTTGGTGATGACTTTGAGGTTGAAGTCGTTGAACTCCACCACAACAAGAAAAAAGATTCACCTTCCGGAACCGCAGTCCGTATGGGTGAAGTTGTTGCAGAGACTTTGGGGCGCGATTATAACCAGGTGGCCAACTTTCACCGCGAAGGGATGTGTGGCGAGCGAACGAGAGAAGAGATTGGCATGCAGACTGTTCGTGGCGGGGATATTGTCGGGGAACACACGGTCTATTTTATCGGCATGGGAGAGCGGATTGAAATCAGCCATCGTGCCATGAGTCGCGATATGTTTGCCCGTGGAGCAGTGCGTGCGTGTCAATGGTTACAGGGGAAACCTTCAGGACTTTTTGATATGCAGGATGTCCTGGGGCTCAGCTGATTGCCGGGTGGTTTGCCCGTTAATTATTTGTTAATCAAAAATTTGGAGAGTTTTATATGGCACGTATCAACGATAATTATTTAAAGCTTCAGGCGGGCTATCTGTTTCCCGAGATCAGCCGCCGGGTGAATGAATTTGTCCAGGCCAACCCGGACGCAAATGTGATCCGCCTTGGTATTGGTGATGTGACCAGGCCATTGGTTCCAGCAGTACTCAAAGCATTTCACCAGGGCGTCGATGAGATGGCTGAAAAAACCACTTTTCATGGTTATGGCCCTGAACAGGGTTACGACTGGCTCGCGCAAATCATTATCGACAAAGCATACAAACCGCTTGGTGTTGATCTTAAAACCTCTGAAGTCTTTATTTCTGACGGCTCTAAGTGTGACAGCAGTAACATTCTGGATATATTTGATCTTGGCAACAAAGTCGCCATTGGAGATCCCGTTTATCCGGTTTACAACGACACCAACGTGATGGTTGGTCGGAGCGGTCAAATCAACGAAGAAGGCTATTATGACGGACTGGTCTACATGCCCTGTAACGAAGAAAATGGCTTCAACCCATATTTTCCAAGCGAAAGAGTTGATCTCATCTATCTCTGCTACCCTAATAATCCAACCGGAACTGTTGCCACTAAAGAACAACTGCAGGCCTGGGTTGATTATGCGATTGAAAATGATGCGGTTATTCTGTTCGATGCCGCCTACGAAGCTTTTATTACTGAAGCCGATATTCCCCATTCTATCTACGAGATTGAGGGGGCTAAACAATGTGCTATCGAATTCCGTTCTTTTTCAAAAACTGCCGGGTTTACCGGGGTGCGTTGTGGATTGACCGTGGTTCCGGAAGAGTTGCTGGGCTCGACTGAAACGGGTGAAAAATATAGTTTCAACAAGCTCTGGAATCGCCGCCAGTGTACCAAATTCAACGGAGTTTCCTACCCGGTTCAAAAAGCCGCCGCTGCCGTATACAGTGATGAAGGCTGGACACAGGTCAAGGAGATTATCGATTTCTATATGGGGAATGCCCGCATCATCCGTGAGGGACTGACTGCGGCCGGAATCGATTGTTTCGGTGGCATCAACGCCCCCTACATCTGGCTGAAAACCCCAGAAGGGATGAGTAGCTGGGATTTCTTCGACAAGCTGCTGAATGAATGTCACGTTGTCGGTACCCCCGGCAGTGGTTTCGGCCCCAGTGGTGAAGGATATTTCCGACTTTCGGCCTTCGGTGAACGGGATAATGTAGAAACCGCCGTTCAGCGGATCAGGGAGAAGTGGGGCAAGTAAACAAAACCGCAGAGAGTTTTTAAAAGGGCGTCCACAGCGGCGCCCTTTTCACATTAGTTGCATTGTCATAACAATAGCTATTTCCCCTAAATGTTTTAGAGAAGAGAGATTTATCATAATGAACCTTACCCCTGAAGTTATTGCTCAACTTGAACGGGTACTCAGCTCCGTCGAAATGCTACTGCCAAAAGCGGTCAGCCCGGTCGATTGGGCAACCTGTCATGCCGCCAACTGGCGCCGGCACTCTTTTTCCGGTTATCTCGAACCGGTCAAGGTCACCGATACCACGCGACTGGATGAGCTCCTTGGAGTTGATGAACAAAAAACCATCATGGTCAACAACACCCGGCAATTTCTGCAAAGTCTACCAGCTAATAATGCCTTACTCTGGGGCTCACGGGGGACGGGGAAGTCATCAATAGTCAAAGCGCTACTTAATGAATATGGTGATCAGGGCCTACGTGTCATCCAGGTAGAGAAAGAAGATCTCATCTACATTCCAGAAATCTTTTCTGCGGTAGAAAACCAGCCCTACCGTTTTATTATGCTCTGCGATGACCTCACTTTTGAGGTTGGAGAACTGACCTATAAAATGCTCAAAAGTGCACTTGATGGTTCAGTTTATTCAGCACCAGAAAATGTACTGATCTATGTCACCTCTAACCGCCGTTATCTCCTTCCCGAATATGAAAGCGACCATATTGGTGGCAAATATGTGAAGGGGGAACTGCAACAGAGTGAAATTCAGGAAGAAAAAAGTTCCCTTTCTGATCGTTTCGGTCTTTGGGTTCCATTCCACGTATTTTCCCAAGAGCGCTATCTCGAAGCGGTCAAGCTTTGCCTTGAACGCTGGAGTAAACAGCTGGGTGAAGACCTTCCATGGAGTGACGATCTGGAGCGAACCGCCATCAAATGGGCCAATGAAAAAACCAAGCGCTGCGGTCGTACCGCCTATCAATTTTCAAAGAACTGGGTTGGTAAGTATCTGCTGAAATAAAAAGATTCCATCAACCACAGAGGCTCTGAGGAAACTGAATTTCTTTAGGAGTTTAAGGGGTTAAACCTCAGGTTTCAAGTTCTCTCAGCATCTC
>JAOZMV010000066.1:3286-7338 GCA_029934095.1 Desulfuromusa sp.
TCTCAGCATCTCTGTGCCTCTGTGGTAAAAAACTTATTTTATTTTGATGTTAGGCTATACATAAACAAGGAGAACAATATGAATATCGATTGGGCATATCTACGTAAAGGCTGAGCTTCTTGTAAAAAAGCTCAGGAGTTTCTTGAGCAGGAACAGATAATTATCGAAGAGATCCTGGATGCACGCAAAAACAGGATTGAGGGGCAGCAGGCTTGGGATATAGTCAAAGAGGCAAAGGAGATCAGCGTTGCCAAGGGGAAAAAGGTAGTTCACTTTTCCCAGGTTAAAGGTGAAAAAGAAGCCGTTCTAAAAAGGGTGATGGGGCCAAGCGGCAACCTGCGTGCACCGACTTTAAGGATCAATAATCAGTTTGTTATCGGATTTAATCCGGAGATGTACGCAGAGAAGTTCAAATAAATGCAACGATTTCAACTTAATCTGACCAGCTGTGTCAGATTAAGTTGAAACTATTTCATTCTAACAAAGCGAGAGCCAAACGCCTGTTTCAGAAAGTTCTGATATAAAGCTTGATGCTCCGAGACTTGGGCATAGCCAACCTTGATCCGACCGATAACCAGAGGGGATAGGTTGTCAGATTCTTTAAAGTCCAACAGCGCCTCCGTATTCAGGGCAATCGCTTCCCAGCTCATATCATTGTTGTTCCCGCCCATTTCCGGATTATTCTCATTCAGCCAGACGACAAACTTGTCGATTAAGTCGGCATGAATATATGCTTGAACCCCGGTGACATCCGTTCGACAAAGCCCCACAAGGCTGTCGATCAACCTTTGCTCGATAAAGGCTCTGGAATCTTGTTTAAAGGTATTGATGACTTTAACGATGATAAGCTTGACCTCGTTCGCTGTCTATTTTCTCTACCCCCTCATCCGCCCTGCCGGGCACCTTCTCCCTGAGGGAAAAGGAACCATAAATTCATCTCTTCTTCACTCGGAATCCAGACTTCTCGAGTGCGGCAGCGAGATCAGTTTTGGTGTTTTGTGATTGGACTTTTTTCGATTTTACAACCGGGCGCTGTTCTATTTTTCTGTCATTCCCTTGAGCCTTCACTTCTCCACTACGCATGGTCAAGGCAATCCGTTTTCGTTGCAGATCGACTTCCAGAACCCGTACCTGCACCTGTTGCCCGACTTTGACCACCGTATTGGGATCTTTGATAAAGCGGTCGGCGAGTTGACTGATGTGCACCAGGCCGTCCTGATGGACACCGAGGTCGACAAAAGCCCCGAAAGCTGCAACATTGGTGACGATACCATTCAAATTCATCCCCTCCTTGAGATCTTTAACCTCCATCACATCCTCACGGAAGCTGGTCGAAATAAAAGTTTCACGTGGGTCACGCCCCGGCTTTTTTAATTCATTGATAATGTCACGTAAGGTTGGCAGGCCAACATCATCAGCAACATAGCGGTTGAGATCGATTGCATCCAGCCGCCCTTGATCGGCGACCAATTGTTGTAATTTGAGCCCGACATCGGTGGCCATCTGCTGCACCAGCTGATAGCGTTCCGGGTGAACTGCGGTATTGTCGAGGGGATGTTCTGCATTGCGGATACGCAAAAAACCAGCCGCCTGTTCAAAAGCCTTCTTCCCAAAGCGGGGAACTTTGAGTAATTGTTGCCGCTGTATAAATGTTCCGTTTTCATCCCGGTAACTGACAATCGACTTAGCCAGTGATTCACTGATCCCTGCAACAAAACTGAGCAATGCCCAACTGGCAGTATTCAGGTCAACACCAACATAGTTGACACACGATTCCACGACCTCACCCAGAGATTTTTTCAAGGCAGTCTGACTGACATCGTGCTGATATTGACCGACACCGATACTTTTGGGATCAACTTTGACCAGCTCGGCCAGAGGATCCTGCAAGCGTCTGGCGATGGAGATCGCCCCGCGTACGGTCAGATCAAGATCGGGAAATTCTTCACGGGCAATATCGGAGGCAGAATAGATGCTGGCTCCCGCTTCACTCACCATCACCACCGGCAGTTTTTTGCCAGCCATCTTCAAACACTGGCGAACAAACTGATCCATTTCCCGACCGGCGGTCCCGTTACCAATGGCCACCATCTCAACCTGATTAGTGTCGAGCAACCGCAACAACTCCCGCTGTGCTGGTTCAATCTGTCCCCTACCGGTGTGTGGATAGATAGTGACATGTCCGAGGAACTGTCCGGTTCGATCAACCACTGCCAGTTTAGAACCGGTACGCAACCCGGGATCGACACCGAGAACCCGATAACTCCCGGCCGGGGCTGCCAGCAGCAGGTGGCGAAGATTTTCGGCAAACACCCGGATCGCTTCTTCATCGGCAGTTTTTTTTGCTTGCAAACGCAGCTCAACCTCGATTGATGGTGCCAGCAAGCGGCGATAAGCATCCTCAACCACCAACTTGAGCCAGTTGTGGTAAGGGTTTGATTCAGGAAGGAGTGCCCGCCCGAGACGCAAAAGGATCTCCTCTTCAGGAGCTTCAATCGACAACCGCAGGATATCCTCTTTTTCACCGCGCCGCATTGCTAACATTCGATGAGAAGGAATCTGTTTTAGCGGTTCGCTGAAATCATAGTACATCTCAAATTTGCTGACTGTTCCAGCTTTACCACGAGCCGGTTGCGAACGAAACAGCCCCTGCTGCCAGGTCAGTTCACGGACAATTGCACGGCTCTCAGCGCTATCGGAAAAGCGTTCTGCCAGAATGTATCCCGCCCCCTGCAGCGCAGTTTCCACGGCATCAATCTCATGCTCAGGATTGATAAACGGAGTTGCCAATAGCTCCAGATTGACAGCAGCATCAACTCCCTGCAGAATCTGTTCAGCCAAGGGTTCCAGACCTTGTTCTCTGGCAATTGTCGCTTTAGTGCGCCGTTTTGGTTTGTAGGGGAGGTAGATATCTTCCAGTTCAGTCTTCTGCCGACAGGCGATAATTTGGGAGCGCAGTTCTGTCGTCAGTTTCCCCTGTTCATCGATCGATTTCAGAATAGTCTGCTGCCGTTCCTGCAGTTCCTTGAAATAGATCAGCTGTTCCTGTAATTGTCGGATCTGAACCTCGTCCAGTTCACCGGTTACCTCTTTTCGATAACGGGCAATAAAAGGGACGGTTGCCCCATCTTCAAGCAGTCCGACAGTCTGTACAACCTGGTTCTTTTGCAGGCCGGTTTCTTTAACTAAAAGTTGGAGGATGTCAAAGGTATTCATGCGGTCCATTGTTGTCCTTGCTGAGTTTTTTTCAGGTTGTTTCTTACCGATGAGAAAGGATCTCGATGCTACCCTGCCGATGGATATCTGCAGAGTAGCAGAGTACAATAATCAAAAGTCACGTTTGGGTAATTTCATAATTACGTATCCATTCCCCTCATCGTCACCAAATAACCCCTCATAGCCAAAGGTGAACGCCACGACATTTTCAGCCAACACAAGATCCTGATTAAACGCAACATTGTCTTCTATATCCCTCCCCAGAGTGCGAGAAATATCGAGGTAATCGACAACCAGCATATCCTTATCCAATAAAAAGAATTTTAATTTCACATCATACACGGTGTCATAAGTTATCTTCGGACTATCCGAAAATGAAAAGAGCCCATCAATATTAAATTGGTCTCCTTGACGGGTAAACGAATAGTTGACCGTCACATAAAGATCTTGCCACTGCTGCTGTTCAGCCCGCTCTTCATACAGATAAACCACTCCTGTTTCATCGGCTTTGGCACCCAGATAATAGGTTGTCGTTGCCGTGGAGAGACAACCTGAAACCAATAAAACAAACAAAAAAATGGAGATAATCGATAGTTTTCTTTTCATTCTTCTCTGCTCCTGTCAATAAGACGTTTCAATTCTCCAGATGATCGCAGCGTAAAAAAGTGACGTGATGCCATGCAGATAAATCTACCATAGCTGTGAGGATAAAAAATAGTGACAGACTCCTAGGAGTCTGTCGGACTATCCATGAGCCGACTGCAAATCCGGTTGTTTGGCTCATATTTCGACTCCTTTTTGCCCCATAGCTATGGCTATGAGCCTGCAAACGTGTC
>JAOZMV010000067.1:0-3726 GCA_029934095.1 Desulfuromusa sp.
TTGCATAATTCCTCCTTCGAGCTGAACCGATAAATAACTAACGGTTACCAATCACTGATCTGAACCCTGACACTCTTGATCCACCAGCTACCCATAGATCCAGATTAAAAGTTTCTCCGGCTGTCAAGCAAGATAGTTACCGGCCCGTCATTGATCAGGTCAACTGCCATATCCGCCCGGAACTGACCGGTCTGAACCCTGACTCCCTGTTGCTTTAGCTGATCAACAAAATATTCGCAGAGCGGTTCGGCCAGATCTGGAACTGCTGCTGCTGAGAACCCCGGTCGCCGACCTTTGCGACAATCTGCCAGCAAAGTAAACTGCGAAACAACCAGCACCTCACCAGCGCAATCAAGAACCGAAAGGTTCATTTTCTCTAAATCATCCTCAAAAATTCTCAATCCAGCCGTTTTTTCTGCCAGATATTTCGCCGCTTTTTTGTCGTCACCAACTTCAACACCCAACAGAACCAGCAACCCTGAATCAATAGCGGCAATCCGCAGACCATTGACCACCACCGCCGCACGGCTAACCCGTTGAATGACTGCCCGCATCTCAGCCTGCCTCCAGCCATTGCTCCAGTAAGCTGTCGATATCTGCCGACCGGGCCAACTGTGCATCAAGATAGTCATATTCCGACAGGACTGACTCTCCCGCTCCCACCAGAACCGTTTTCATCCCAAACTGTTTGGCTGTTTGCAAATTCTGTAACTGATCCTCCACCATAATACACTGATCACCGGATAGTGCCAATTCTTGTAATACCCGCCGATAAGGATCAGGATTTGGCTTTGGTTGATAATCGGCAATCCGAATATCAAAAATATCAACAAATAAACCATCCAGGCCAAGAGCCGTCACCACACGATCGACATGGCAACGTGACCCATTGGTGAAAACATAGCTCGGCAAACTGAGATTATTCAGTGTTTGCTGCAGTTCACTGTCAAAGGAGAGTCGACTTGCAACATCAATCGCATGCACATAATCAAGGTAATCCTCAGGATCAATCCCATGATGACGTATCAACCCTTGCAAAGTCGCACCATAATCTTCCCAGTAACGCCGCCGCAAACCATCCACAGCAGCCGAATCGATGGCGACAACCTCCTCCATATAGCGATTGATACGTACATCAATTAAAGAGAAGAGATCTTTTTCCAGCGGATAGAGGGTATTATCCAGATCAAACAGCACCGCTTTCATATAGACATCTCTCTACGTTTGTTCAGCCATCTCATGATATTTTGTGAAGGTGTCATTTTGGATCAAATTCCCCATTAAAAACTTCCACAGCAGGGCCAGTCATCATCACCGGTCCATCTTCCAACCATTCCAATTCCAGATCACCACCACGCAGATGGTTGACAATTTTGCGCTGTGTCCGCCCCGTTAACACTCCGGCAACTGCAACCGCGGAGGCCCCGGTACCACAGGCAAATGTTTCACCAGACCCCCTCTCCCAGGTCCGCTGAATCACCTCGGTTGGACTGACAATCTGAACAAACTCAACATTAACACGATCAGGAAACCAGGCATGATTTTCAATCTGCGAACCAATTTCAGTAACCGGAAACTCTTTGACGTCGGCAACAAAAATAACCGCATGGGGATTTCCCATCGAAACACAGGTCATCTCAAGCTGTCGGTTGTTAATCTCTATCGGGATCGCAACTGCCCTTTCCGTTGCGGGACCAGACATGGGGATCTCGCTCCGGGTCAAGCGCGGTTCACCCATATTGACCTGAACCCGCGTCACCAAACCGGAAGGGCCAGCGAACATCACCAGCGAAAAAATACCAGCGGCAGTCTCGACCGCCATTTCCAGACGATCGACCAGACCATGATCGTAAGCATATTTTGCAACACAGCGGATTCCATTGCCACACATCGCCCCCTCGCTGCCGTCGAGGTTAAACATCTGCATCCGAACATCGGCAACCTCAGATGGCAGGATCTGTATCAAGCCATCCGAACCAATTCCAAAGTGACGATGACTGACCTGTATTGCCAGTTCTGCTGGATTTTCAATCTGTTCTTCAAAACCGTTGACGTAGACGTAATCGTTTCCCGCTCCATGCATTTTAGTAAACTTCATTGTTCCTCCCGATCAGCGGTTGTTGTATATTCATTCGCAACCACTATAGTTCAGTCGAAGTTCTGGACTCAACTCTTTACTTACACCTTTCTGCTCGGGATATTGGCAATAGACATGCTACAGATCATTCAAATAGAAGCCAGTGAGATGGATAACTTTTCTTATCTGATCTATTGCCCGGAAACCCTCCAGGGAGCAGCTGTTGACCCATCGATGCGACCAGAGCGGGTACTGCAGAAAGCAGCTGAACTTGGCGTGAAATTGAGGTTACTGCTCAACACCCACGGTCATCAGGACCATACTGCGGGCAATGAGTTGATTCTTAAATCTAGCGGGGCCAAACTGGCAGCACATCCGGATGATCTGCCGAACCCTGATATCCCACTGACAGAAGGTTTAAAGCTTGAGTTGGGGAATGGTATAATCGAGGTCATCCACACTCCGGGGCATACTCCAGGATCTGTTATTTTTAAAATCGACAATCAGATCATCACCGGTGACACTCTATTTGTCAGCCGCTGTGGTCGTGCTGATTTACCGGGCAGTGATGTTGTTGCCCTCTATGAAAGTCTGCAACGACTAAAAAAACTACCGGGGGAAACCAGAATTTATCCCGGTCATGATTACGGTCCGACAGTGACATCGACGCTCGACTGGGAATTGAAAAATAATGATTATTTCAAATGTCCGAACCTTCAAAGCTTCACCAAACTACGTCTGGAAACCTGACCGCTACCTCTTTTAAAAAAATTTCAGGAGAGATCCTGCAAATTGACAACCCGCGTTCCCGCCAAGCGGTCGTTCCATCCGCGCCGTTCAGGATTGGACAGGATCATCAAATAGCCCAATCCAGCAGACAGCAATTGCAGTAACCCGCCAACACTGCGTAAAAAAGCCTGAGAAAAAAGCAAAGGCTCCCCTTCGGTTGTTTCAACCCGCAACCCGGTCAACATCTTTCCCGGTGTCTGCCCTACCAGAAAGTGAAACAGGGTAAAATAACCAAAAGACAGGAAAAAAAGGACCAAAAAATAGGGGATAGAAAGATTAATCAAGGTTTCCAGAGATGGCAGCAACCGAGATTTCCCGGTAGCCATAGCCGCTTCCGCAGCCACAACAAAACTTATTCCGACAACTATCAATAGAATTAAATCACAAAAGAAAGCTTTGACACATGACAATAATGATGGGGGGGGAATAGTGCCAGCAGCAGGCAGGTCATCGCGAACAACTGGGGTCTCAATACTTGCATCTGCCACAGCAAGAGGTACAGTCGTTGCGACGATGGCTTCACTCGTAGCAACAACCGAATCGGATTGGTCCGTTGGTTCGGGGGGGAATAAAGGGGGCTCATCCGGTTCAGAGATGTCACCTTCAGACAACTCATACACAATTGAAGCTTCACCTTCTTCCAAGAACGAATCAACAGACTCTCTATCTGCGACAAAAAAGGAGGATTGTCCTTTTAAATTATTCAGACTATCTTCCGGAGCCCCCACAACATGTGAAGACTCCGGTAAGTCAAAAGGGCGTTGGGGGTCCTCCTCAGACCCGGAATCCTCAGATTCACCTGTTAAATCCTCAGATTCACCTGTTAAATCCTCAGATTCACCTGTTAAATCCTCAGATTC
>JAOZMV010000067.1:3826-4076 GCA_029934095.1 Desulfuromusa sp.
ACTTGTTAAATCCTCAGATTCACTTGTTAAATCCTCAGATTCACTTGTTAAATCCAGTCCTTCACCACCTAAAGAGAAATCATCTTCGGTTGTAGAAACGCCTGCCTCATCCACCGGATCAAAACCAAAATCATCTTCAAGATCAGCCTCACCACCCAGCAGATCAAAAGAAATATCATCATCAGAGCCAGTGTTAGCCTCAGCCTCAGCCTCAATCTCAGCCTCAATCTCAGCCTCAGCCGGCCCCTTT
>JAOZMV010000067.1:4176-7277 GCA_029934095.1 Desulfuromusa sp.
AGCCTCAGCCTCAGCCTCAATCTCAGCCTCAATCTCAGCCTCAGCCGGCCCCTTTGGCCCCTCAATCGTTTCTTCGATATCCTCATCCTCTGGAGCCTCTTCAAACAACTCATCAAAAGAGAGATCATCATCCTCAGCGCTGTCCCCCATAAAATCAAAACCGAAGTCATCACCATCGGTTCCAGCAGCTGTTGCCCCATCATCCGCAGCACTCACCGCTGTGGCTGTAGCCGCTACCGCGGCTCCAGTGGCAACTGATACGGCATTATCCGCAGCCACACTGTCAAATTCATCCTCTTCAGTGACACCACTCGAGCTCATCTGGCCAGGAAACAGAACACTCTTAATTCCAAATTTCTGCTTGAATTCCAACAAATCCTTACCACATTTTTTACAGCTGTCGAGATGGTCAAAACTGTTGTAGCCACACTTGGGACATCTCATGATTTTTCCTTTCTTTTATACCCGGTTATTCAACCATGCTGACTTGAAGCCAAATCTCCATAAAGATATTGTAAAATTGCCATTATCGCAAGCCCTGCTGTTTCAGTACGTAAAATCCTGGGACCAAGACTCACAGCTTGATAACCCTCAGCTCTGGCTTGATCTACCTCTTGTTGACTGACGCCCCCCTCGGGACCAACCAATACCGCGATCCTTTGTGGTAGCAATTGAGGTAAAACCTCCCGTAGCGGGGTCGTGCTTTCCTCCCAGAGTAACAGTTTCAAATCAGCCTTGATTGTCGACAATACGTGAGGGAGTGAGGTGTCTGTCACTAACTGCGGCAGGTGGTACTGTCTGCTCTGTCTGGCCGCTTCCTGAATAATTTTTTGCCAGCGCTCCAGCCGCTTCTGTTTTCGATCAGACTTTAACTGCCCGACACTCCGCTCCATCGCTGTCAGATAAAACTGATTGACACCAAGTTCGGTCCCTTTTTGCAAAATCAACTCCAGCTTGTCACCCTTTGGCAACCCCTGGATTAAAGTTAAAGAACAGGATGGCGGAGGATAATTAACCACATCCAGAAGCTCAACTTCAGAATTTTCTTTTAGAATCGATGTGGCCAGCTGACCGACACCGTTAAACAGCTCGATTTTATCTCCCGGCTGTAAGCGCAATACGGTTTGTAAATGCCTTCTTAACTCTATTGGTAAACAGATAATGTCTCTGTTACACAATTTTGGTTCTGGTAAATAGAAACAACGCATTTAAATTACCGCTGCAATACCAAGCAAACCCACTCACCCTGATAACGGCTTGGAAAGAAATTTAAAGGCAGATCAGCAAAACCACCACGAACCATCTTTTCTTTTTCCTGCAAAATTCCAGACAAGACCAACCACCCTCCCGGACCCAAATGATCCATAAAAGCGTGTCTGAGACGGATATTTTCTTCGGCCAGAATATTTGCAACAATCAACTCAAACTGCCCGGGAAGCTCTTCCAGGAGACATTCACTGATTTCTACCTGTGCAGCATAGTGATTCTTATTGACATTCCCCCGAGCGACACTACAGGCAACGGGGTCTATATCGGTTGCAACAACTTTCTGACACCCAAGTGCAGCTGCTCCCAATGCCAGAATTCCCGAACCGGTTCCCACATCGAGCATACTCAAAGGGGGGGCAGGACGATGCAGCAGTTCTGCAATCACTTCCAGACAAAGCTGTGTGGTACCATGAGTTCCGGTTCCAAAAGCCATTCCTGGGTCAATCTCAATAACAACCTCATCCGCCAGCGGAGCATAGTCTTCCCAGCTTGGCCGAACGACCAAACTTGTACCAACATGGAAAGTTGAAAAATTCTGTTTCCAGTCTTCAGCCCAATCCTCTACTTCAACCGGAGCCCCCAATTGGATACTGAAGTCTTGATTTTTGAGTATCGGGATCGTGCGAACAGCAACTTCCAGCTCAGAAATAAACGAGAGAGGATCAGTCACAGCATCAAAGTAGGCCTTTAAATTATAGTCTGCCAGAAGATTCAGGGCATCGTCAGGAACAATAAAAGTATCAAGTTTACACTCTTCAACAACTGTTCCAGAGCAACCATGTTCTGCCAAAATAGCGCTGACCAAGTCAACAAACTCACCCTTGATCTTAACTTCAATGACAATCCACTCATCTTTCATGATTACTAATTAACAGATTCTATCACTCAAGACAACAAAGAATCTAAAAAATAGCCATTCTTAACAAAAGAATGTTAACAAAATTGTGAAAAACCTAACCTCAATGTTGAAATATGGCGAAAAAACAAGAGAACCAATTATCCATAAAAAATAATTAAAGAAAAATTATTATTCCTCTTGCACACTTGAACTGTCTCTGTTAAAGTTATTTAAAATTTTCATGAGCTGTAGCTATTAAAAGTACAGTCGATAGGGATTTTTCTGATTCAGGATCAATAGCTCTATAAATTGATTCCACTCAGGTTTTGATGAGTTTGACAGTTATTTTTTAATATGAATGTCAGGGGAAATGAGCCCTGACAAAAAAAGAACAAAGGAGACACACGATGCGCATCTTGGTTGTTGAAGATGAAAAAAAGGTTGCAAGTTTCATTAAACGGGGCTTGGAAGAAGAAGAGTTTATGGTTGATGTCGCATACGATGGAGAAGATGGTGTGCAGATGGCGGAAAACGTAACCTACGACCTGATCCTCATGGATGTGATGCTGCCCAAAAAAGATGGGCTGAGCGCAATCAAGGAACTCCGTGAAAAAGGTGTTTCAACTCCAGTTTTATGTCTCACGGCAAAAGATGCGGTTGAGGATATCGTTTCCGGTCTCGATATCGGTAGCGATGACTATTTGACTAAACCGTTCGCTTTTGCTGAACTGATTGCCCGAGTGAGAGCTCTGATCCGTCGAGGCTCACAAGACCGCGGTGCAGAGCTTTATTTTGCCGATTTGCGCCTGGATCCAGTAGGTCATAAAGTCTGGCGTGATAATAAAGAAATTGATCTGACTTCAAAGGAATATGCGCTCCTGGAATATTTTATGCGTAGCCCGAATCAAGTTCTCACCAGAACCATGATCGCCGAACATGTTTGGGATTATACCTTCGATTCCTTCACCAATATTATTGATGTTTATGTCAATTA
>JAOZMV010000068.1 GCA_029934095.1 Desulfuromusa sp.
ATGCTGTTAAAAACTGAACGAATTCTGGATCGCTTTTCTGATATTGTCGGCTGGATTGCTGGTGTATTGATGTTGGTGATGCTGGTCAACGTATTTTATGATGCGATCATGCGCTACTTCTTCCGCTCTGGATCTATTGCCATGCAGGAGATGGAGTGGCATCTATTTTCCGTCGTTTTCCTCCTTGGAATGTCCTATACCCTGAAAGAAGAGGGGCATGTACGGGTCGATATTCTTTATGACAATTTCAAACCCAAGTTGAAAGCTATTGTTAACATTGCTGGCACCTTCCTTTTCTTAATTCCTCTTGCGCTTTTAATTATCAACGGGTCGGTCTGGTTTGTTCATGAAGCTTATGTCATGGGTGAGATCAGTGGCGATCCTGGTGGTTTGACCCATCGATATTTGATCAAGGCGGCTATTCCCATATCTTTTGTTTGTTTGATTATATCTTCACTTGGATTTGTGGTTCGGAATATCCGTATGTATCGTGGCCTGGAATTGTCTCCACAGCACCATACCGAAGATGATGTCCTTTAATTTGAATTTAAAAATAATAGCGGTATCGCTATTCAAGTATAGAAAGAAGCTGTCCACATGATTGGTTTAGTGATGTTTGTCTTTGCTTTGGGGTTGCTGCTGCTGGGTTTTCCGGTTGCATTTACCTTTGGCGGGGCTGCCGTTGTTTTCGGGCTGATTGCGGAAGGTCCGAGTATTTTCGCCATGATGCCACACCGCATCTGGTCGGTTATGAACAATACCATTTTGATGGCGATCCCGCTGTTTATCTTCATGGGGATTGTTCTGCAAAAATCGAAGCTGGCCGAGCGTTTGCTTGAATCGATGGGTTTTTTGTTCGGTGAAATGCGTGGCGGTATTGCTATCTCTACAGTGCTGGTTGGTGCTCTGCTGGCGGCTTCGACTGGAGTGGTCGGGGCGAGTGTGGTTGCTATGGGAGTTATCTCCCTGCCGGTTATGCTTAAGTATAACTATGACAAAAAGTTAGCAACGGGTGCAATCTGTGCTGCTGGAACTCTGGGGCAGATTATTCCACCATCGATTATCCTGATTATTCTGGGGGATGTGTTCCAGGTGCCAGTTGGTGATTTGTTTATGGCGGCTTTCTGGCCGGGACTCTCTCTGGTTCTGTTTTATGTGATTTACATAGCCATTATCACCTATTTAAAAAAAGATCTTGCCCCGCCGATCCGGTTGGAAGGGGCAGAGCACGGAACGAAATTCCAGCAGATTATCAGGGCTCTCAAGGCTATTATTCCCCCTCTGATCCTGATTATGCTAGTGCTTGGTTCCATTCTGTTCGGAGTCGCAACTCCGACAGAATCTTCTGCGGTCGGTGGTATTGGCGCGATTATCCTGGCGGCAATGTATAAGCAGCTGTCAGTCAAGATGGTTTGGGACAGTACCATGGAAACAGTTAAGATCACCTCGATGGTTTTCGCCATTCTGGTGGGTGCGACGGCTTTCTCTATGGTTTTTACCTACACCGGCGGTGATTATCTGGTCGAAGATTTTATGATGGGGTTGCCCGGAGAGAAGTGGGGATTCCTGATTCTGTCGATGTTGGTTATCATGGTTCTTGGTTTTTTCATCGACTTTATTGAAATCTCTTACATCATTGTGCCGATCCTGGCACCGATTGCCGATAATTTAGGAATCAACCCGATCTGGTATGCGATTCTGGTGGCGATGAATCTGCAGACTTCGTTCCTGACTCCACCTTTTGGATTCAGTTTGTTTTACCTGAAAGGGGTTTCTCCGCCGGAGATCAAAACGACAGATATCTATAAGGGTGTTATGCCCTTTATTGCCATACAGGTTTTTGTATTGGCAATCCTGGTTCTATTCCCCGGTTTCTTTGGTTTGAGTATTTAAGGAATCTTCTCTGTTAAAATAAAAAAAGGCCACGCTTTTAATGCATGGCCTTTTTTTATTCACTTTGTGTGGAGATATCTCTCTCTGGGATACTATGCGGGTGGGGCAAAAACCCGTTTTTCCAATTCCTGATCAATCATCATCAGCCCACGACCATCTTCTCCAATTCTTTTCAGTTTGGTAATAATATGACTGACGTTGGCTTCCTCTTCAATTTGTTCGGTAATAAACCACTGCAAGAAGATCTGCGCTGAGTGGTTCTTTTCTTCCTGAGCAAGATCCATCAGCTTATTGATCCGGGAAGTGACTTCCTGTTCGTGCTTCAGCGTCTCTTTAAATACGTCCAGAACTGAATCAAACTCGTTATTCGGGGCTTTGATCCCCATAAAATCGACTTTGCCACCGGTTTCGCAGACAAACTGAAACATTTTCTCTGCATGTGACAGCTCCTCTTGAAACTGGATATCCATCCAGTTTGCCATCCCTGTAAGGTCTTCATTTTCAAAATACGCCTGCATCGCTTTATAGGCAAAAGCGGAGTAGTATTCAAATTGGATTTGCTCATTGATTGCTTTTACAAGTTTTTTGCTCAGCATTTTCTATCTCCTTTGAAATTGGATATTCTTATATTTAAACGAAACTATTATAGTAATAATTGTGGGATCCTGTAAAGGGGAATGACCGACCCGAACCCTACAATTAATAGCATTAAAATCACAATTGTCCAGAAGTTTTGTTGATAGTTGCCAAATCTGTTTTGCATAGGTTATTCTCCGAGAGTTCTGGACTTATATAGAAATTATTGGATTAAATTATGAAAATATCTTCAACTGAGTTTATTAAAAGTGCCACCAGACCGGGAAATTATCCACCAATCGAATTGCCGGAAATTGCTTTTGCCGGGCGCAGTAATGTTGGCAAAAGTTCGCTGATCAATGTTCTGGTCAACAGGAAGAGTCTGGTCAGGACGTCTTCAACCCCGGGACGAACGCAACTGATCAATTTTTTCAACGTCAATAATCAATTCTCTCTGGTTGATTTGCCCGGCTATGGTTATGCAAAAGTTCCTGTGGCGGTGAAAAAAGCCTGGGGGCCGATGATTCGCACGTATCTTGAAGTACGTGAGTCGCTCCACGGGGTTGTTTTTATTTTTGATATCCGCCGGGTTCCACGGGAAGAGGACCTCCGCATGCTCGACTGGCTGGAGGAATTTGGTGTCCCAACGATTCCGGTCATTACCAAGATGGATAAAATCAACCGTTCTCAGCGGGAGAAACATATCAAATTGATTGTTGAGGAAACTGGCTTGCCACGAGATGCGTTCAGTTTGTTTTCCGCAACCACTCGTGAAGGGTGCGATGAGATCTGGGAGCGGATTGGAGCAGCTCTTGATCCCGCAGAGATGCCAGAGGTGGAGGGAGAATGAAAGTGACACGCTTGCATTTGCTCCGTCATGGGCAGGTGGAGGGGTTTGAAAATAAACGCTACAATGGCCAGGGTGATATCCTTTTGACCGACCTTGGCCGGCAACAGTCGGCAGCTTTAGCCGGGCGCTTTCAACAGCAGCAGCTCACGGGCGTTTATTCAAGTGATCTGTCCCGTTGCCGATTTGCTGCTGAGCAGATTGCGTCATTGCAGGAACAGCAACCACAGTACCGGCGGGAGTTGCGTGAATTACATATCGGTGAGTGGGAAGGGGAGACCTGGCAAAAAATACAGCGGGACGACCCAGATTTGTGGCAGGCCCGACTTGATGATATTGTCAATGTGGCCCCTCCTGCCGGGGAGAGCTTGCTGCAGATGGCGCAGCGGGTGCGCCCGGTGATCCAACAGATTATTTCTGCCCATGAGGGGGAAGAAATTGTTATTGTAGCTCATGGTGGGGTCAACCGGGTTATCCTGCTTGATGCCATCGGTGCTCCTCTGGAGCGGTTATTCCATATTGAGCAGGATTATGGCTGTCACAATATTATCGATTTTTATCCAGACGGTATTGCCGTTGTCAAGAAACTGAACGGCTGAAAATAGTCCTAGAAGTATTTTTAACGGAGAGAAGGAGAGGACGCAGAGATCGCTGAGAAAACCATGAAAAATTGATTTTATTGTTTAAAATCTAAGACAGTTTTTTTGATTTTCTCTGCTTCTCTCCACCTCTCCGTTAAATGTTTTTTGAATTTCTCCAACAGGGAGGCAATAATGAAGTCAATTCATGTTATCGGTGCTGGAATCGCGGGTCAGGAGGGGTTTACCCCGCACGCACTGGAGCTGATTAATCAGAGTGAACTCCTGTTTGGAGCAGAGCGCTTGCTGGGATTATTCCCCGACTTCCCCGGAGAAAAAATTGCCCTTAATGATCACAATATGGCGGAGATGATTGATCGTTTGCAAAACTGCGATAGTCGTGTGGTGGTTCTTGCTTCGGGAGATCCTCTGTTCTTTGGTTTGGGACGGTATCTGCTGCGTAACCTTGCCGATGAGTTGATTGAATTTCTCCCTAACGTCACTTCGGTGCAGTACGCTTTTGCAAAAATTCGTGAACCTTGGGATGACTCAGTTTTTGTCTCTGTCCATGGTCGAGCACTGAAAGATGTCGTTGATCGTATTGTTGCTAATGACAAGGCGGCTATTCTGACAGATGAAATCAATACTCCGGGTGCGATTGGCCGGGAATTACTCAGTCGGCGACGTGGCGGTTATAAAGCTTATCTGTGTGAAAACCTTGGAACCGATGCGGAAAAAATTCGTGTTACTGATGTTAAGGGTTTGCTTGAACTGGATGTTGCCCGACTCAATGTTTTGATTTTGCTTAAAGAATATGAGGATGCTGACCAAAAATATATACCAACCTTTGGTATCCCTGATGATGAATTTGTCAGTATTAAGAAACTGATTACCAAGGAAGAGGTGCGGGTTGTCACCCTGGCCAAACTGAAGTTGCGCCACGATATGTGTCTTTGGGATATTGGTGCCGGTTCCGGGTCAATCTGTGTCGAGGCAGATCATCTACTGCCGGACGGGCGGATTTTTGCGATCGAACGTAACCAGGAATGTTGCCAGTTTATCAAAGAGAATCTGCAGAAGTTCAATACTCGCAATGTTGTTTTGATTGAAGGCGTCGCTCCCGATTGTCTGGAAGAATTACCCGATCCAGATTGTGTCTTTATCGGTGGGAGTGGTGGCAACCTCTGGGATATCCTGGATACGGTTGATCAGCGGCTTGCTGTTGGTGGGAGGATTGTTCTGAATGCCAGTACCCTGGACACTTTAACCTCTGCGAATGAATATTTTGGCAACGCAGGTTATCAAGTTGAGGTGGTTACGATTAATATTGCCAGAACCCGACCCCATTCGAATTATAAGTTATTTGAAGCTTATGATCCGGTCTATATTCTGACTGCAGTCAAGTAAGTTTATAGCGTCAACCAGCAACTGCCAACCGTTTAGACGGTTGGCAGTTGCTGGTTACCTAGGAGGCTGTCGGACTATCCATGACCCGGCTGCAAATCCGGCTGTTCGGCCCATATTTCAGCTCCTTTTCGACCAATAGCTACGGCTATTAATCTCAAACGAGCTAAAATCTGGTCTCAAACTTCCAAATTTTCGTTTCGGCCCGTATAGTCCGACAGCCTCCTAGTTACTTTCCATTTCCGTTTTGATAATAACATCAATCCTGCGGTTAATAGCGCGCCCTTCAGCGGTGTCGTTTGTTGCCAGGGGTCTTTCTGAACCATAACCAATTGCGGTCAATTCCTGTTTTTCCAAAGTTCCATTGGCGATGAAGTACTGTCGAACTGCCTCAGCCCGATTTTGAGAGAGCTGCGCATTGATCGCAGCCGATCCGGTGTTGTCAGTGTGCCCTTCAATCATAACTTCTGGTTCACCAAAGGTGCGGATAGCTTTGCGTACCTGACCCAGAAGGGGGTAATTATCTGGCATGATAATGTCTTTTCCGATCGGGAAGCGAATGGTTTTTAACCGGAGGACAAGATTTTTATCCTGTTTATAGACCTCGGCCTGGGTCTGCGTAAATAGGCCTTGAACTTCAATAAATAATTGCTGAAAGTGGCGCTCAGCTTCCAGGTGGGCTTTGGTTTCCTGTTCTTGCAGGACAATAAGCTCCCGTTCTCTCTGGGCTTTTTTGCTCTGCCCCTCAAGGGATGCGATTTTCTCCCTTTTACTATCAATTTCACTTTGTTTCTCAGCGAGTTGTGCTTCAAATTCGAGTTTTTCCTGTTTCTGTTTCTGTTTGAAATATTGGTTGTCGTCCTGTATAGAAACGATCGATCCCAGAATGCTCTGCAGTTGGATTTTGGCGGGTTCATTTCTCAAATCCGGCCCATTTAATTTGTTGCTGATTTGATCCAGCTGATTTTCAAGCAGCAGGGCAATATCTTCCGGCAACATGGTTTTAAATGAATTGCTTGACGCCATGATCTGACTGAGCCTTTGTGCTTGAAACAAAGCCGCATTTGCTTTGTTCTGCATCTCCGCCCGTTCGTAACGTTGTTGGGTGATAAACAGGTCGGCATCGGCCAGCGCCATCTGAGTTTCTTTCAAGGTTTTTGGAGTCAGCTTTTTTGCACCATTTTCAATATGGGCCGTCAATAGATGTCTCACTTCTCCCAGAGTATTTTCTTTGATAGCGCGGAGTTCGAGATCAGCAAAACCCTCGGCGACTTCGTTTTCATTCTGTTCAGCCCGTGCAAGATTGTTGTTTTCAATATCAGCAGTCAGATTAATAAATTCATCTTCAATGTCCTGATAATCATCCCCAAGAGATGCCGCTCCTGCAGCATTTGCCAATTCGCGGGCCTTAATAGCACGAGAAATGGCCGACTGTGCAATCAGAGCATATTCTTTTGCTTTGTCAAAATGGGCATGGCCGTTGGCGACATTTTGCAAAATTTCTGCGACGGAATCATTGTTCGCCAGGCCATATCTGGCTTTATCCAGATAGCTGTCAGCTTGTGCATACCATGTTGGCGAGAGGACATTAATTTGTTGCGTACGCCCTTCGGCAAGGGTTTCCTCAAGTTGAAAAATTTTGCTGCTGGGATTATCCGAAATTGCGACCGGATCAACTTTCAAATTTGGCGCTGTGCAACCTGCGAGAGCGATGAAACAAGAGAATGTGAAAATCAGGCCCTTAAGTCTCCTCATTTTTTCCCTTTCTTTTGTTGGAACAATGAGCTTTTGGTGAGAAAATATTTTCACTGCAGCAGCATATCATTAAGTTCCAAAATATTATTCAAAATTGATCGGACGAAAGACTAATAACCGCC
>JAOZMV010000003.1:0-15638 GCA_029934095.1 Desulfuromusa sp.
CTGCCAGCCGTTCTTTATAATCGTTCATCCCCTCTTTTCTGCCTTTGTAGATGACCCCTTTGGTATCACAGAGGGTGACATTCTTCTTGTCGATCCCCATGGTAACTGCCAGGTTGGCGCAGGCAATACCTGCAGCTCCGGCACCATTGACAACCATTTTTACTTTTGATACATCTTTTCCAACAATTTCCAGGGCGTTCAACATTCCGGCTGAGGAAATAATTGCAGTTCCATGCTGGTCGTCATGAAACACCGGGATATCCATGATTTTTTTAAGCTCTTCTTCAATGTAGAAACATTCTGGACCTTTGATATCCTCCAGATTGATTCCGCCAAAAGTTGGTTCCAGTAATTTGACAGTACGGATGATTTCATCAGAGTCCTTGGTATTCAGCTCGATATCAAAAACATCGATATCAGCAAAACTTTTGAACAAAACCCCTTTTCCTTCCATAACCGGCTTGCCGGCCAATGCGCCGATGTCACCCAGGCCAAGAACTGCAGTGCCGTTAGAAACAACAGCAACCAGGTTTCCTTTTGCGGTATACTCATAGGCATCGTTTGGATTCTTTTCAATTTCCAGGCAAGGCTCAGCTACGCCAGGGCTGTAGGCGAGCCCCAGTTCATGACTGGTTGTGCAGGGTTTCGTAGTGATAACTTCGATCTTACCTTTTCGCCCAGAACTGTGATAGTCAAGGGCTTCTTGACGGATTGACATGAGAGTGTATCCTCCTGTAGATAGATGATTCTATGATGGGGTGCTCGAATAAACTTCCCACCAGGTTGTCGCGTGAATTTACGCATTTTTCAGCAAAGTCGCAAAATTATTTAAACTAAAAAATTATAGTTATACTAAAAAAAAGTCAAGATTAATTGTTATGCTATTATGATATAACCCTTTGCTTGCTGTCGCAATGCTGATGCCAAAAATAAATTAAAATAATAAACGCATTAAAAACAGCGGGTTAATTAAAATTGCGCATTTATTTATCAATCAGCGAGGTTATTTATAAGTGGAATTTAGTATTTATTGGCCAAAAAACGCCACAAAATAATTGTGAAAGTTAGAGATGGGCAGCAAATGAGAGTAGGGGTTATATCAGATACGCATATTCAATCCCTTGAAGAGGGAACGACATTAGCTCAGGCACTATTGCAGGGGCCTTTTGCAGAGATTGATGTGATTTTACATGCCGGCGACCATATCCACCCCGATTTGGCGAGCTGTTTTTATCCGCTCCCGTGGTATAGCGTACGCGGGAATATGGATTCATCCCAGGCTGATCTCCCGCTGCAAAGGATTGTGCAACTGGCTGAAATACGGATAGGTATGGTGCATGGTTGGGGGGCACCCAATGGTATAGAAAAGCGGGTGTTGAACAGTTTTTCTGCTACCGATATTGATGTGTTGGTTTTTGGCCACAGTCATTGGCCTGTTTGTCGCAAGGTTGGTTCAGTGTTGTTGTTTAATCCCGGCAGCCCGACAGATCGCCGTTCAGCACCTTACCATTCGGTTGGAATTCTACATATCGGTAATGAGGTGAGGGGTGAAATTGTCCGGATCGATTAATCGGCTGCAGGCAACGGAAAAAGTCTTTAATTACCGATTTATTTATTCTTCGACTCCATGAAACCGGGTCGGAATACGACCCTTGTCAATGATACAATTTTCCCTCCCCGGGCAGTCATCAATCACGCATGGTTCTATATGGATAATGACATTTGATCCCGGGATCTCTCTTTCTATTTTCTTTTTCAGACTTTCTGTCAGTTTATGTGCTTCGGCAACGGTCATATCCTTACAGACTTCCAGATGGAAATCCATGATTTTCAAAGATCCGGCACGTCTGGTACGGAGCCCATGATACCCGGCCAGTGGCCCCTCGTGAGTGCTGATCAGTTGATGGACCTGTTGTTGAATCTCAATAGGTAGTTCGTGGTCAAGAATGTCGGTCAGCCCCCGTTTAATCAGCTGCAGTGCTTCATGGAGGATATAGGAAGCGACCAGAATCGAAAGGGCCGAGTCAAGCCAGTGAATATCAAACCAACGTACCAACACCAGTCCGGCCATTAACCCGAGATTGCTGTAAATATCCATCCGGAAATGGAGCGAATCTGCCTCTAATGCCGATGAGTCAGTTTGTTTGGCAACCTTGCTTAAGTTGCGGGCAATCAACCAGGAAACAACCGCACTGAAAGCCAGAACCCCAATTCCTTGATCAATATTTTCGAGCCGGTTATCGCTGCCCAGACGAACAACCGATTCATAGATGATCCAGCCCCCGGTAGCGGTAATAACCGAGGCTTGAAACAGCGTTGCCAGGGTTTCAAACTTGCCGTGGCCGAAGGGGTGTGATTGATCAGGAGGTTGTTCCGCATGGCGAATCGCCATGAAGTTGACGCCTGACATCAATATATCCAGCAGGGAGTCAATAGCTGATGCCATCACCGCCATTGAACCACTCAATACCGCAATTACCAGCTTGATGATGGCAAGAAATAGCGCACCACTGATAGAAATTGCCGCCGCTTTCAATTTAGGATTTGTAATTCGGAACACGGTCGACCTCTATTTTAACGGGCAAGTAATATTCCAGGCGATAAAACCATCACCAGAGATTTCATTGAAACTTGTAATCCGTTCCCGGTAATAGTCGATCCGGGAACAAGCCTGATGAATTACTTCCGCTTTTGCCGGGGCCAGCATTTTTTTCTCGGCACAAAAATAGTAAAAATTAGCGATACCGATCAGGAGACTTTCAAGCTCTGCCATATTCGGTTCAAGGGAGTTGATGATATACCAGTTTCCGGCAAAACTATGGATCAGCTCCGGGGATATACTAAAGATGTTGGTACGGCGATTATCAATCATGAAATCTCGTAAGAAATAATCGGCACCGCTTGCGTTGGCTCCTGCTTCCAGTGGAGAAATACCCTTAATTTCTAACCGGTATTGATGATATTGTTTCAGTAAAATCTTGCATAATTTATCGACTTTGATTTCATCGTCCAGAGTTTCAAATGTATAATTTTCTGGATTGAAGGGGGTCGTCTGCTGAGATTCCTGCTCGGTCTCACTCATGTTGTTTCCTATTATTAGTTCAGCGGGCTGGAAATCACCTTGCCTGCTCGTGATCAAGATGTCTGTTTTTTAGCATTGCAATAGAGGAATGGTCAAGTTGTGGCATGCAGATCTTGGGAGGCTGTTGGACTATACGGACTGAAGCGAAAATTCGGAGGTTTGAGAATAGTTTTTAGCTCGTTTGCAGGCTCATAGCCATAGCTATGGGGCAAAAAGGATCTAAAAAATGAGCCAAACAAACAGATTTGCAGCCAGTTCATGGAGTGTCCGACAGCCTCCTAGATTTCCTTCTATTTACATCCTAGTATCCCTTTGTTAGGATGACCCGTTTTGTTTGCAAAAAGTATAAATACACTTATCTCCATGTAATTTCAGGATGTTAGCATGTCGACAACAACTCCGGTAATGCGCCAGTATCTGGAAATAAAAGCAGATCATCAGGATGCTGTCCTTTTTTTCCGACTCGGTGATTTCTATGAGATGTTCATGGAGGATGCGGTCCTTGCTGCACGCGTCCTGGGTATCACCCTGACTTCAAGAAATAAAGGGGTTGAAAATGCTGTTCCGCTGTGTGGAATCCCTTATCACAGCAGTCAGGGATACATTGCCAAGCTGATTTCGGCAGGACATAAAGTTGCCATTTGTGAACAGGTGGAAGATCCGAAAACAGCCAAGGGAATTGTGAAGCGTGCGGTCGTGCGGGTTGTCACTCCTGGCCTGGTGACCGATACTGATACCCTGGAGCCAAAAGAGAACAACTTTCTGCTGTCGATAGTTGAAAATGACAATAGTTATGGTGTTGCCCATATTGATATTACTACGGGGGAATTTCGGGTTATTGAGGTTGATACTCTGACCCAGATTGAAAGTGAACTGGGATCATTACGTCCCCGTGAGGTTCTCTTCAGCGATACAGATCAAGGCCGGAAGTTAAAACAACAACTTGAATACCCGCTGGAAGGAATTATGTGTAATTTTCTTCCAGAGTGGACCTGTGAGTCTGACTTTGCACGGGAGCAACTTTGTACTTTTTTCGGTGTTTCCGGGCTCCAATCTTTTGGTTGCCATGATCTGGTTGCTGCACAACAGGCCGCTTCCGCTGTCCTTTATTATCTGCAACAGACCCAGAAGGACGAACTCCGGCATATCCGACCACTGCAGACCTATCATACCCAAAATTTCATGATTCTGGATGACTCTACCCGGAGAAATCTTGAACTCACCGCGACATTGCAGGATGGTAAAAAACGGGGTTCATTATTAGGTGTCCTTGATCGAACTGTGACTGCCATGGGAGGACGTACTCTACGCCATTGGATCCACTATCCCTTGATTGATCAGCTACAAATTAAGTACCGACAGGAAGCTGTTGCTGAGATGGTTGATGACAGTTTGCAGAGGATGGAGCTGATTGAGGCCCTGGATGGCGTTTATGATCTGGAGCGATTGAACAGCAAGATTGCTATGGCCAGTGCAAATGCGAAAGATCTGGCGGCAATGCGCGCCTCTCTGGAAAAACTTCCCCATCTTGATGACCTGCTCAGTCGATTGCAGAGTGAACAGCTGAAAGATTTGCGCCGTAAAGTTGATCTGTTGCCCGAACTGGTCTCTTTACTGGATCAGGCCATTGTCGCCGATCCGCCGTTTGTCCTGCGTGACGGAGGTATAATCAAAGATGGCTTTAACGAAGAACTGGACGAATTAAGAACCATCAGTCGTGATGGTAAGGGCTGGATCGCAGCACTAGAGCAGCAGGAGAGGGAGCGAACCGGAATTCCTTCGCTGAAAGTTAAATACAATAAGATTTTCGGTTATTTTATTGAAGTGACCCTGCGCAATCTGGATCGTGTTCCGGAGGATTATCAGCGTAAGCAAACCTTGACCAATGCTGAGCGGTTTATTACCCCACAGCTGAAGGAATATGAAGAAAAAGTTCTGGGTGCTGAAGATCGCATCGTCGAATTGGAATATAACCTGTTCCAGCAGGTCAGGTTAAAGACTGCTGCTGAAGGGGGTAGAATTCAGCAAAGTGCCGATGCCCTGGCGACCCTTGATACACTCCTTTCTCTTGCTGACCTGGCTCATGAACGAAACTATGTTTGCCCGCAGATTGATGCTTCCGGGGTGATTCTGATTGAAGCCGGGCGCCACCCCGTGGTCGAGGGAATGCCTTTAAAGGAAGCTTTTGTCCCGAATGATGTTGATCTTGATACCGAGAACAACCAACTGTTGATAATTACCGGTCCGAATATGGCGGGTAAATCAACCTTCATGCGGCAAGTTGCTCTGATCACCCTGTTGGCACAGATTGGTAGCTTTGTCCCTGCTGAAGCAGCGCGAATCGGAGTGGTTGACCGGATCTTTACTCGGGTTGGAGCAAGTGATAATCTGGCCAGGGGCGAGTCAACATTTATGGTGGAAATGAACGAAACCGCCAATATCCTCCGCCATGCAACTCAGCGCAGTTTAATTATCCTGGATGAAATCGGGCGTGGAACCTCCACCTTTGATGGCGTCAGTATCGCCTGGGCGGTTGCAGAATACCTGCACGATAATTCCGCGGTTGCAGCCAAAACCCTGTTTGCGACCCATTACCATGAATTAACTGATTTGCCGCTGACCCGGGAACGGGTCAAAAACTATAATGTTGTGGTCAAGGAATGGAATGATCAGATTATTTTTCTGAGGAAAATAATTAGTGGGAGTGCCAGCCGCTCGTATGGAATACAGGTTGGTCGTCTGGCCGGTCTGCCGGATACGGTGATTGCTCGTGCCAAAGAAATTTTGCACAATCTGGAAGCAGGGGAATTTGTCCGTTCCGGAGAACCGCGTCTGGGTGAGAGTAAACATCAATTAAAAAAACAACCGCTGGCACAACTTCCTCTGTTTCCCACGGAACAGCAAGATGAAATTCGTACCCGCCTGAAATCTATTGATATAGGGTGTACGACTCCAGTTGAGGCATTGACCCTTCTGGATCAACTACAAAAGATGCTCTAACGATGAAACTTAAGCATTATCTGACATTTCTCATGTTTTTAATCTTGCTGATGGCTGTTCCTTGCGGTGCTGCTGCAGAAAACTACTCTACTTTACGCCACGAATATCAACTGCTGATCCAGTCTTCGCAATTGCAACGCCAGCGTCAAAACTGGGAAAAACTGATTCTCAAGTTTGATTATTTTACCGTAAAACAGCCCCGGGATAAAAATATCGAGAAAGGTTATTTTCTTCTCGCCAGAACCTGGGATGGCCTCTCCAAGGCATCTGGAAGCCGGATTGATGCAAAAGAAGCAATAAATCACTACCTCGACCTCGTTGATCGTTTTCCACACAGCCGCCTGGCTGATGATTCCCTGCTCCTTGCGGCGCAGATTGCCGAACAACAGCTTGACGATAAGGTTGCGGCCTACAACTTCTGTCTGCAACTGGTCACCGAAATGCCCGATGGAGATATGGTTGGGGAGGCCAGAAAAAGGCTGGTTACCCTGCCAACTCCAGTTGTTAAAAAACAACCTGTGGTTGCAGAGCAGATTCAACATGATCATAAGTCCGTTGGCGATTCGCCTCGGCTGGTAAAAATTCGTTATTGGAGTGGTCCTGAATATACCCGTGTGGTTCTTGATCTTACGGCTCCGGTTGTTGCTGAACCACGTTACTTGAAGGGTAATAATCCCCGCCTCTATTTTGATCTCCTTTATACCAAGCTGTCAGTCGATTTGCCAGCAATTGTGCCGATTCGCAATGGCCTGGTGAAGCAGGTCAGAGCCAACCATTTTGATGCACAGCGAACTCGGGTCGTTCTTGATCTGAATCGTGCTGCGGAATATAAACTGGCAATTCTTAAGAATCCACATCGTCTGGTAATTGATATCAAAGGGTCGCCTCTCCAGCAGGGATTGACCGCAAAGCAGCCTGAAAGTCAGGGTGTTCCCGTTGCGGCAGATGATTCAATTGCATCCATTCTCAACAGTGCTGCTGACCGTCAGGTGGTTCTTCATGTGCCTCAGGAAACACACGATGAGGGTATTCATCTGATCGTTGTTGATGCCGGACATGGTGGTAGAGATCCTGGTGCAATCGGTCCACGTAATGTTTATGAGAAAGATGTGGTCCTTAAAATGGCCAAGGCTCTGGCCAAGGCATTACGACAACAGTTGGGGGTGAAGGTCCTGCTGACCCGTTCCAATGATCGTTATCTTAAGTTGCGGGAACGGACTGAATACGCAAATCAGGTTGGAGCTGATCTGTTTCTCTCTTTACATGCCAATGCGACTGCCAACGGCAAGGCTTATGGGATTGAGACCTATTTTTTAAATCTATCAAAAAATAATCAGGCTGCTGAGGTCGCCGCGCGTGAGAACGGGACCACCTTACAGGAGGTTGGCAATCTGGAAGCAATCCTTTTTGACTTGATGGCAAACGCTAAAATCAACGAATCAAGCCGCCTGGCTGCTGAGGTTCAACAAGCTTTAGTCGGTGGTTTGCGTCCCCATTACAGCCGGATCAAAGATCTTGGTGTGAAGCAGGGGCCGTTTCATGTCCTCTTGGGTGCGACAATGCCTTCGGTGTTGATAGAGATGGGCTTTATCAGTAACAGCCGTGAAGAAAAACGGCTGACTTCTGCTAATTACCAAAAGCGTGTCGCAGCGGCAATTGTCAAAGGGGTTAAAAAATATTCTGCAACAATAGATCAGGTTGCCAGGCGATGAACATCGGAACGATTGAACCATCCATGAACATTTTCCCCTCCCATATTCTGACCGATACTGTTGATTTTGATTCTTGTCGGGATTCTCTTCTGGAAACGGCCCGCTCCTTTCTTGATTGTCAGTTGCAAAGAGTTCAGCAGATGAATGATCAGGGCGGTTCGGGTCAACAGATTGTGAAAGAATTAACCGCTGTTTTTGATCAACTCATCAATAGTCTCTACTGGGCCGTTTCTGCAAATCTGAGCAAGGAAGAGGTTGCTGACTGCGCGTTGATTGCCCTTGGAGGCTATGGCCGTGCCGAAATGAATCCCCGTTCAGATCTTGATCTGATGTTCTTTTATGAGCCTTCCGGCAAAGCTGCGGCAGAGGTTATTTCTGACCGGATGCTCTACCTGCTTTGGGATTTGCGTCTGGATGTTGGCTACAGTGTTCGTTCCAAAGAAGAATGTCTTGAAGAGGCACAGGATAGTACTGTCAGGTCCGCTTTACTGGATGCCAGACTTATTTCAGGAAACCCTGAACTCTTTGCGTTGTTCAATCATAGTGTTGGCAAGTTGATGCACAATCAGGATACACGGGGTTTTATCAAACTTAAACTGGAAGAGCGTGATGAGCGAAAAAGGAAGTATGGTTCCTCGGTTTACCTGCTTGAACCAAATTTAAAAGAGGGGGAAGGGGGCCTCAGAGAACTGCAGGAAGCCCTGTGGATTGCGCGAGTTAAATTTAAAGCTTTGAGTTTAAAGGAGCTGCTTATAAAGGGTGTTATCAATGAACAAGATTTTCAGGAATATAATCAGGCACTCGATTATTTATGGAAGATACGCAATCATCTCCATTTTAGCGGGCAGCGTAAAAGTGATCAGCTGACATTTGAGCAACAGCAACAGATTGCAGTTGCCTTTGGTTATAAAAACGCCCGGCGAACTTCGGCAGTTGAACAATTTATGCAGGGCTATTATTCCCATGCAATCCAGGTCGAACATCTCTCTACAAAAATGATTCTTACCGCAACTCAGTCGCACCCTCGTCCAAAAAATAATGTTTTCAAGTTTCTGGCAAAAAGAAACCTTGAAGATGGTTTTTACATTATTCGTGGTGAGTTGCGTGCAAAAGTCGATCAGAAGTTGCTGCAGGATCCGGTTCTGATGATGATTGCTTTTGAGCTTGCACAAAAGCATGAAGTACAACTGTGTCTGGAGCTGAAACAGTTGATCCGGGACAACTCACATCTGATTAATGATAAAATCCGTCGCTGCAGTCGTATTAATGAATCATTTATGACCATTTTGCGTCACCCGAAGGGGATCAGTAAAATATTACGTAAAATGCACCACCTGCAATTTCTGAATGCCTTTATTCCAGAGTTTAAAAAGATCTACTGCCAGGTGCAGTTTGATCTGTATCATATCTATACAGTTGATATTCATACTCTCTTTGCTGTTGAAGAAATGGAAAACCTCTGGGCTGGCAATTACGCACAAATCCATCCTCGACTCACAGATGTCGCTGATAATATAGAAAAACGTGAACTGCTGTTGTTGGGGATTTTGTTTCACGATATTGGCAAAGGGAGTGGCAAGGATCACAGTGTCCGTGGGGCAGAAATGATTCCGACGATAGCCCGGAGGTTGCGCCTGAATCGTGAGGACAGCCAGCGACTTCAGTTTCTGGTTTTAAATCATCTGAAAATGGCCCACATCTCCCAACGGCGCGATTTGCAGGATCTGAAAATGATCGCCCAGTTTGCCGCTTTGATGGGGATGAGTGAAAATCTGCGGATGCTTTACCTGCTTACTTTTGTAGATATAAAAGCAGTCGGACCAGATGTCTGGTCTGAATGGAAGGGGCGATTGCTGCGTGAACTCTATGAAAAAGCTTATGATGCTTTGGAAAAAAATGAATTTTATCTGGAACAACGCTCGGAAAAAATCCGCAACAGAAAACGAAATATACGCAAAGCACTGGAGGATGATTTTTCTGAAAGTCAGGTCACTAAAGTCATTAACAGTCTCCATACCCGTTACCTGATGAGTTACCGTTCCCGTGAAATCGTCCCTCACTTACGTCTGGCTTTAAGTCGTGGCAAGAAAACCCTCGCGATGCAAATTGAGCATAACCGCAATGCTGAATATACTGAGTTGACATTAGCTACAATTGACAGCCCGGGCCTTTTTTCACAGATTGCCGGAGTTATGGCGGCCCATTCCATTAATATACTCGGTGCTCAGATCCATACCAGAAAAACCGGCGCCGTTTTGGATATTCTGCAGATCAATAGCCCGATTGGTGGAATTGTTGCAAAAAAACAGAAATGGCAACGGGTTGAAGCTGATCTTTGCGAGGTTCTTGAAGGGCGGGTTTTTGTTGAAGATCTGTTTGATAAATGTAAGGAACCTGACTATTTAAAATCAGCAACCAACCGCCCACAGCGAAAGAATATGGTGGAAATTGACAATAATGTCTCAGCCCGTTACACGGTTATCGATATTTTTGCGACCGACAGGATTGGTCTGCTGTATGAAATTACCCGGACATTAAATGATCTGGGACTGTATATTGCCGTCTCCAAAATAGCGACAAAAGTTGACCAGGTTGCAGACGTTTTTTATGTTTGTGATATTTTCAGCCAGAAGATTACTGATCCAGCAGGGCTGGAAAAAATACGGACAGCCCTGCTGGATCAACTGGCATAGTTGCAGGATATTATGGATCATTATCTGGACTGTTTTTTTAGTTTTTTGTCAGTAGAAAGAGGTTTATCAGTTAATACCCTGAATGCGTATGGTCGGGATCTGAGTTCCTATTCCGGTTACTTGAAAAAATATGAAAAAATTGATCATCCGGCCGACATCAGTCAGTTGATATTGCTCCGATATTTAACTTTTTTGAAAAATAACAGCCTCTCACCGCGGAGTCGAGCGCGCACTTTGAGTACTCTGCGCAGTTTTCATCGCTTTTTGTTGCGGGAAAACTATACTGAACATGATCCTACCGCACTGCTTGAATCTCCCCGATCCCTGCCAGCTTTGCCACGGTTCCTGTCAGAAAAAGAGGTTGAGCGTTTATTGCAAGCCCCAACCGGTGACAGTCCGATTGCTGCAAGAGATCGGGCGATGCTGGAAGTTCTTTATGCGACCGGCATGCGGGTTTCGGAGCTCGTTGGTTTACGCCTTGGAGACTTGAAACTTGATATTGGCTGTCTCAACGCCTTCGGTAAAGGTTCAAAACAACGGCTTATTCCTCTGGGTGAGGTCGCTATTGAAATTCTGCGAGAATACCTGCAGAATAGTCGTTCAAAACTCTTAAAGGATTTGACCAGTGAAGAGGTCTTTTTAAATGTGCGCGGCAAAAAACTCAGTCGGCAGGGGTTTTGGAAGAATTTACAGAATTATGCACTGAAGGCGGAAATTAAACAGAAAGTTTACCCGCACATGTTGCGACACTCCTTTGCAACCCATCTACTTGAAAATGGGGCAGACCTCCGTTCTGTACAGACGATGCTGGGGCATGTGGATATTTCAACAACGCAAATTTATACTCATGTTATCCAGGAACGGTTGCAGAAGTTGCATCAACAATATCATCCACGGGGTTAAGGTTTTTACTGAAACTTAAGCAATGACAGATAGAGGGAACAATGAAATATATTATTTTACTCGGTGATGGCATGTCCGATGAGCCGATTGCAGAACTGGGTGGGAAAACTCCTCTGGAAGCTGCTGCGACACCAAATATGGATCGCCTCAGTCAAACCGGAAAAATAGGGTTAGCGGCCACCGTTCCTGAGGGTTATCCTCCCGGGAGTGACGTCGCCAATCTTTCGGTCTTTGGCTATGATCCAGCGGAGTGTTATTCGGGAAGATCACCTCTTGAAGCAGCTAGTATGGGGGTTGAACTGGGCCCTGATGATGTTGCTTTCCGGTTGAATTTTGTCTGGCTGGAAGCCCACTACGGTAAGCTCTACATGGGGGATTTTTCTGCCGGACATATCTCAACTGAAGAGTCAAAACTGCTCATTGAAACACTTCAGGAAGAGCTCGGGGGCGATGAATTTAACTTTTATCCTGGAGTTTCTTACCGTCACTTGATGGTCTGGAAGAATGGCAAAGACCAGTTGATGTTTACTCCACCGCACGACATTTCCACCCATAGTATCGAAGGTAATTTACCTCAGGGAGAGGGTGCTGATGTGCTGCTTGACCTGACTAACTCAGCACAAATGTTGTTGAACAGCCATCCGGTCAATAATCAGCGCGTTGCTGAGAAGAAGTTGCCTGCAAACTCAATCTGGTTCTGGGGGCATGGTCGCAAGCCAGTTATGGAGACCTATCGTCAGCGCTACAATTTGACCGGATCGGTTATCTCAGCGGTGGATTTGATCCGTGGGATTGGGGTTAATGCCGGATTGAATATCATCGAAGTCCCTGGCGCAACCGGCTACCTTGATACTAACTACCGTGGCAAGGCCGAGTATGCCGTCAATTCATTGCAGGACTCAGACTTTGTCTATGTCCATGTAGAAGCCCCCGATGAGGCGGGTCATGGTGGTTTGCTCAAGGAGAAAATTGAGGCGATTGAAAGTTTTGACCGTGATGTCGTCGGGACGATCATTGAAAATATTTCAAAGATAGGTGACTGTCGGATCCTGGTGACTCCGGATCATCCTACACCGGTTGAAAAAAGGACCCACACCTCTGATCCGGTCCCCTACATTCTGTTTGATTCCCGGCAGGACTTTGATTCGCAGGCAACCGGTTATTCCGAAGCTGAGGCAAAACGGTGCGGTGAGATTGTTCCGGGTCATCAACTCCTTTCCATGTTGATTAACGACCGTGCCTGAAACTGATAATGTAGAAAAAAAAGTGCGGGAAAATTTGCAGCTTACTGTTGTCCTGGTCGAGCCTCAGGGGGGACTGAATATTGGCTCGGTCTGCCGGGTCATGCTGAATTTTGGCTTTACTGATTTGCGCCTGGTCAATCCGCAGGTTGATCATCTGTCTCATGATGCACGCTTGATGGCAGTCAAGGCGGCGTCAGTTCTGGAGAGTGCAAAGGTCTTTCAAACTCTGGAGGAGGCGCTTTCCGGCTGTAAGTTGAGTTTCGGGACAACCCGCCGTTTCGGTCGTTATCGGGAAGGTTTGTTACACCCCAGCGAGGCAGCAGAGCTTTTAGTTCCCGTGGCTCAGGGCGATTCAGTCGCTTTGGTTTTTGGTCGCGAAGATCGGGGGCTATTTACCTCTGAGTTGGATCTCTGCCAGCACTTCATCACAATTCCGACCGATGAAATGTTGCCGTCAATGAACCTGGCGCAGGCCGTAGCCCTTTGTCTTTATGAAGTCAGTAAAACCAAAGGCGAGCTTGCCGGTCGTGTCGCTAAACACAAAAAATTTGCGAGCAGTGAAAACCTCGAAGCAATGTATCAACATATGCGCAAGTCATTACTCGATATCGGTTATCTTGATCCGCAGAACCCGGATCATATTTTGCGAAGTTTTCGGCGGATTCTCAGTCGTTCCGGGCTGAATGATCGTGAAGTTCGAATTCTGAGGGGTCTATTTAATCAGATTGACCTCTACACGGGGCAGAAGTTTTCTCGAAAATCATTACGAGAGAAGAATGAATAAGCCGTTCAGTCAAATTGAATTAAATAATGGCGTTGTCGCTGACTTTTTTAGCCAGGGAAATCGTTATTTTGGCGATTTCCATCGAGTGGTTATCGTTGCTGTTGTAACGGTTCCTTTTGACAGGAGTGCTTTGGCGGAAGATTTACAGGAATTTGCAGTGGACTATCCCGGGTTCATTCAATATGAAAAAAAACTGGAGCGGATGGGTGTTACCACCAGTAATATTGAAGCTGTCACTCAGGTACTGATTGATGATTTTATCAGAACTGTTGGGAGTTATCTGGAAATGCAAAATTTTGCGGAGCGCTGGTTGCGAAGAGAGATGCAAAATAGAAATAAAAGGAACTCACTCTATTGATAATAATTAAATTTCTACTTGCTTTTAAGTATTTGGAGTGCTAAATAAGTCACGTTTTAATGTTGTTTTTTGAAAGTGAGCTCCGGCTCGCTTTTTTTATTATCTAGAGGTTGTTGTGGCACAAGTTACCGAGCAAGTTGAGAGGTTGATTCAACCGCTACTGGAAGATCTGGGTTGTGAATTGGTTGATCTTGAGTACCAGCGGGAACAGCGTGGCTGGATCCTTAGGTTTTTTTTAGATAAAGAGGGTGGAATTAATCTGGATGACTGTGCTGCTGCCAGTCGTGAGATCAGTTCCCTTCTGGATGTTGAAAATGTCATTAATACTGCTTATAGTCTCGAAGTTTCCTCCCCGGGGATTGAACGACCGTTGAAGAAACCTCAGGATTTTAAACGTTTTGCAGGGCAACTTGTTAAAATTAAAACCCTGGATACTATTGATCCTGATACTTCCGGAAAAAGTAGAAAGACATTCGTTGGTACTTTGTCCGGTCTGGAAGGGGATGAAGTTCTCTTGACGCTGAAGAATGCAACGGGTGTAGCCCGAATTCCTTTCCATCAGATAGATAAAGCAAATTTGAAATATGAGTTTTGAACCGTCTGTAGCGGTTCTCTGAACTAATCACTGGCTGTTAGCCAAAACACTATATAAGGGGTATGCATGATGGTGGGTAATCTCAATCACATCATCGATCAGGTTGTTAAAGATAAAGGGATCGATCGTGACGTGCTGGTAGATGCGCTCGAATCTGCGGTACTGTCTGCAGCCAATAAGAAATTCAGAAACACCCGTGACCTTGAAGCTCATTTCAATGAGGAACTTGGTGAGGTCGAAGTTTTTGAATTTGTCACTGTTGTCGATGAAGTCACAGATTCATATAAAGAAATTGATATCGCTGAAGCACAGGAAATAGACCCTGATGTAGAACTTGAAGACTCTCTGGGAATGATGATGGAGGCTGGCAGCTTTAGCCGTATCGCCGCACAGACAGCCAAGCAGGTGATTATCCAGAAAGTGCGTGAAGCTGAACGTGAGGGTGTCTATAATGAATTCAAGGATCGTGTTGGTGAGGTTGTTAACGGCATAGTAAGGCGTTATGAACGTGGTGATCTGATTGTTGATTTAGGTCGGGCAGAAGCTCTTTTGCCAAATCGGGAGCAGGCTCCGCGTGAAAATTATCGCCAGTCTGATCGGGTTCGTGCTTATATCTCAGAAGTTAAGATGTCCTCCAAGGGACCACAAATTATCCTTTCGCGTACCCATCCTGGCCTGTTGATTTCTCTTTTTAAATCTGAAGTTCCCGAGCTTGCTGAGGGGATTGTCGAAATTAAAGGGGCGGTACGGGAACCCGGGAGTCGAGCTAAAATTGCTGTGGTCTCTCACGATATTGATGTCGACCCGGTTGGTGCTTGTGTTGGTATGCGTGGTGCCCGGGTGCAGAATGTGGTCACCGAATTACGCGGGGAACGGATTGATATCATCCCGTGGTCGCCAGATCCGGCACGCTTTGCCTGTTCTGCTCTTGCCCCAGCCGATGTTTCCAGAGTCTACATCGATGACGAAGGGCAGTTGATGGAAATTATTGTCCCTGACGATCAACTATCCCTGGCGATTGGTAAAAAAGGGCAAAATGTTCGCCTTGCGGCAAAATTGATAGGTTGGAAAATCGATATTAAGAGTGAGACAAGAGCTCAGGAAGAAGAACAAGAAGAAAATAGCAGTGAAGCGGCAGGGGACGAAGTCACTGATGATGTTACGGTTGAGGATAATTCAGAGCCGTCTGTTGAACAGGAAACTGTTGAACAGGAAACTGTTGAACAAGAAACTGTTGAACAAGAAACTGTTGAACAAGAAACTGTTG
>JAOZMV010000003.1:15738-21914 GCA_029934095.1 Desulfuromusa sp.
CAAGAAACTGTTGAACAAGAAACTGTTGAACAAGAAACTGTTGAACAAGAAACTGTTGAACAAGAAACTGAGGGTGTTGCCGTTGATGTAACGCCTGAAAAAAAAGAAGATTGATTTTTTAATACTTTATGGTAGCTGTTGAAAAAGGTCCGCAGCGCACTTGTGTTACCTGCCGCCAGACAAAAGATAAAAAGCAACTTGTCCGTTATGTTGTTGCTCCGGGTGGAGCTGTTCTGGTTGATTACCTGCAGCGATTGCCCGGTCGCGGTGCATATACCTGTATCGACAAGCAATGTCTGCTTGATGCGGTCAAGAGGAACAGTTTTCAACGCTGCTTTAAATGCCAAGTTCTCCCGGTTGATCCGCTGGAGCTGGCACAGCAGTTGACACAGGCTATTGAGAAAAAAATTACAAGTTTGATTGGAATGGCCCGTAAATCGAGGCAATTTATTGCCGGCAGCAATGGTGTTATTGAAGCACTTAAAAGTGGGTCATCTTTAGCCCTGGTTATAATAGCGACCGACATATCTGCCTCTATAGCAAAAAAAATTGAGGGTTTGGCGCTACGTGGTCCCGTTGAAATGGCTTGTCTCTTCGATAAGCAAACAATGGGTAAGTTACTTGGCAAGGAAGAGCGGAGTGTTATAGCGATTCAGACAGGTTTGTTGGCTGACTCGCTGTTGAACGAATTGCACCGATATAGGCAACTGGTAAGGGAGAATTGATGGGTAAGGTAAGAGTACACGAACTTGCAAAGAAGATGGGACTCGAAAGTAAAGAGTTACTGGCCAAGCTTGATGAGGCCGGAATCGAAGCGGCATCCCATTCAAGTTCTCTGGCTGAGGAAGAGTTGCAGAAGTTTGAAGATTTCATCAATCCACCGAAGCAAGAAGTTGAAGAGGCCCACATAAAGCCGGGAATCATAAGACGTCGGCGTAAGATTGTGCGTGAGCCGGTGAAAGAACAGCCGGTTGAAGAGGAAACTGTCCCTGTCGCAGAAGTTGCTGCTGCAGAAGAGGTAGATAGTGCCCCCGCAGAAGAGAAAGATTCTGCTGCTATCGAGCTGCAAGGTGAAATGGCAGAAGATGTTGGAACCTCAGTGGCCGAGGTGAGTTCGCAAGAGGCTGATGATGATCAACCGACAGAAGAAAAAAACCAGAAACTCCCAAAAGGTTCTGATAAAGAGGCAGTAGAGACACCACCGAGCTCCGCTGAAGAAACGAAAAAGGTCAAGAAGCCAGTTGAGGATAAAGTGTCCAGTGACCATGCCAAGATACTTGGACGGGTTGAATTGCCAAAGCCCGCACCAGCTGCTCAACGCAGACCTAGAGCTGGTGAACGTCCAGTACGTCCGGGCAAAAAACCTGCTCATCCAGCGGCACGACCGGCCCAACGTCCTGCTGCTGCTCCAAGTCGAGGAAATAAAAGAGTTGATCCTGCACCGCTGGCTCCAATGGAGCAGCCACTCCCTGAAAAAGAGGGACGAAATAAGAAACGGAATAAAGGGCGTCGTGGTGAAAATGCAGATACTCAGGATGGACGCGTTTCACGCCGCGGACGGCGGGTTGAAGTCTTTGAGCCAGGTCGTGCCGGCCAGAAAAAGAGACGGGGTGGCAAACAGAATAAGCAGGGTAAACAGACTGAGGTTACGGTCAGTAAGGCAATCAAGCGGATAGTCCGAATCAGCGATTCAATTACTGTTGGTGAATTAGCTAAAAGGATGGGGGTAAAAGCCAAGGAGCTGATTGCCGAGCTGATGCGTCAGGGATCAATGGTGACGATCAACCATCCACTCGATTTTGATTCTGCTGCAATCCTGGCTTCTGAGTTCAATCACGAAGTTGAAAATGTCGCTTTTGATGAAGTGACAATCCTTGAAGTTGAGCCACCGAAAGAAGCAGAAGATAAGGCCGAAGATCTTGAACTCAGGCCACCGATTGTCACCATCATGGGTCATGTTGATCATGGTAAAACCAGTTTGCTTGATGCGATTCGCGAAGCGAATGTGACTGAAGGGGAAGCTGGTGGTATTACCCAGCATATTGGCGCCTATGATGTTGAATTGGATGGTAAAAAAATAACCTTCCTTGATACTCCGGGACACGAGGCCTTTACAGCAATGCGTGCCCGCGGTGCCGGGGTTACAGATATCGTTATTTTGGTCGTGGCCGCAGATGATGGTGTCATGCCGCAAACCAAAGAAGCGATTAACCACTCAAAGGCTGCTGGTGTTCCAATCATTATTGCTGTCAATAAAATTGATAAGCCTGATGCAAATCCTGAACGGGTAAAGCAGGAAATGACTGAATATGAGCTTGTCCCTGAAGAGTGGGGCGGTGATACGATTTTTGTTGAGGTTTCAGCCAAGCAACAGACCAACCTGGATACCTTGCTGGAAATGATTCTGTTGCAGGCAGAAGTCCTGGAACTGAAGGCCAACCCGACTAAGCGCGCCAAAGGTTCGATTGTTGAGGCTCGTCTCGATAAAGGGCGTGGCCCGATTGCAACTGTTCTGGTCCAAGATGGAACCTTGAAGATTGGAGATGCTATTGTTGCTGGTCTCCACTTCGGGCGGGTTCGCTCAATGACTACAGCAACGGGTGCTCAGGTCAAAGAGGCTGGTCCCTCGTTCCCGGTTGAAGTCACCGGGTTGGGTGGAGTCCCGGATGCCGGTGAAACTTTCCATGCGGTCGAGAATGAAAAAGCCGCCAAAGAGGTTTCCCAGCATCGTCAATCGAAACAGCGTGAAATAGATCTCTCCAAGAGCAGTAAGGTTTCACTTGATCAGTTATTCGCCAAGATGCAGGAAGGTGTTGTCGAAGAACTTTCAGTCATTGTTAAAGCAGACGTCCAGGGTTCAGTGGAAGCGGTTCGTGACACTCTGGAAAAACTATCGACTGATGCGTGTCGCCTCAATGTTATTCATACTGGCGTCGGTGGAATTTCGGAAAGCGACATAACTCTGGCCACGGCATCAAATGCCATCGTCCTGGGCTTTAATGTGCGTCCGGAAACCAAAGCAAAAACCTTGGCTGAAGTTGAAAAAGTTGATATCCGTCTCTACTCGGTTATCTATGATGCAGTTAATGATATCCGTGATGCCATGGAAGGGCTGCTGGCTCCGACACTGAAAGAGAAGGAGTTGGGCCGGGTTGAGGTTCGTGACACTTTCCATGTTTCGCGAATTGGTACTATTGCCGGTTGCTTTGTGGTGGATGGTAAAATCGTTCGTAACGCCCAAACCCGATTGGTTCGTGATAATGTGGTTGTCTGGCAGGGCAAGCTAAGTTCACTGAAACGCTTTAAGGATGATGTCAAAGAGGTCGGTAATGGTTATGAGTGTGGTATTGGCCTGGAAAAATACAACGATATCAAAATCGGTGATATTATTGAGGTGTTTGAGATAGAAGAGGTCAAGACTACTCTCTAATTATGGGATTTGGTAGGCAATCATGGTTGTTGGCGTCATCCGCATTGATTTGCGTTTGTTCGATACCCATTCCCTGAAGCAGAAACGCTCTCAGGTCAGTCGACTGTTGAACCGTTTGCGTTCCAAATTTCCGGTTTCAGTTGCGGAAGTTGGTCATCTGGACCTGTTACAGCGAACCGTTCTTGGCGCCAGTATGACAGCAGGAACTGACGCAATCATTCAGTCAGTTTTCAAGAATCTGGAGGATGAATTATACTCATCTGGAATTGTTGAAATTATTGAACTGGATATTGAGTTTATACATTATGGAGAAGATATCCGTTGAGCAGTTATCGTCCTGAACGAGTTGGTGAACAAATCTACAAAGAAACAACCCGCTTATTAATGCACAGCATTAAAGATCCACGTGTTGCTCCGGTCACTCTTACCGGGGTACAAATGTCCCGCGATATCAGTTCTGCAAGGATTTATTTTACCGTCAGTGATGAATCTACCGAACGGAAAAATGCTGAAAAAGGGTTAAAAAGTGCGGCGCCCTATATCCGTCGGGAATTAGGGAAAATAATGCAGCTCCGTTTTGTTCCCAACATTTATTTTAAATTTGATGCGTCTATTGGTTATGGCCAGAAGATTGATGCTTTGCTGCACCAGGTGCAGGATGACTTGAATGATAGTTCAGCAGATAATTGAAAAGATTAATAATAATCAGCGCTTTTTAGTGGTCGCCCATGAGAACCCCGATGGCGATGCCATTGGCTCAACCCTTGCGTTGGCACTCTCTCTGCGAGATATGGGCAAAGATGTTGTTGCTTACAATGCTGATGCTATCCCTGATGTTATGCGTTTTCTTCCCCAATGTGATGTGCTGGTTGATAGTTTGCCAGATAACTCACATTTTGACATCGCTTTTGTCCTTGATGCCGGTGATCTTGAAAGAACCGCATTACCAGTCAGAGATCTGTGCCAAACAGTGATTAATATTGATCATCATCCCTACTCAGATTTTGGTGATCTTTGTTACGTAGATACCGATGCTTGCGCCACAGCGGTTCTGATCTACAGGGTGCTAATGGCTTGCCAGCATCAACCCAGTTTAGCTGTCGCCAAAGCGCTCTACCTTGGAATCCTGTCCGATACCGGTTCTTTCCGTTATTCCAGCGCGAATCAGGAATCTTTTGCAATTGCCGGGGCCCTGGTTGGACTGGGGGTTGATCCCTGGGAGGTTTCAAGTAACCTGTATGAGAGTAATACACCTGAACGGATGCGCTTACTCAGCCTGGTTTTGCCCTCCCTGCAGATTTCATCCTCTGGCCATTATGCTTCTATTTCTATGACCTTGGATACACTCAAGCAATCTGGAGCCTCTGAGGAACATTCTGATGGTTTCGTGAATTACCCGCGATCCATTCGCGGTGTTGAAGTTGCTCTGTTTATTCATCAAATATCTGAAAATACTTATAAAGTCAGTTTTCGCTCACGAGGAGCTATTGATGTTGGAGCTTTATCCCGCAAGCTTGGTGGCGGTGGCCATCATAATGCTGCGGGGGCTAAAATTAATGGTACTCTGGATGAGGTGAAAAGCTCTGTTTCCATGTTACTTGACCAACTCTTCAGCTGATATTCGTGCACGGACTTCTCCTTATTGACAAGTCTGCCGGAATGACATCTCATGATGTTGTTCGCAGGGTGAGACGTATTTTTAAAACCCGCAAGGTGGGTCATGGCGGAACCCTTGACCCCCTGGCGACCGGAGTTTTGCCAGTTGCTATCGGTGATGGGACAAAGATTTTACAGTTTTTACTGGCGGAAGATAAATCCTACCGGGCAACATTCAAATTGGGGATAACAACGGATACTTTTGATTCGGAGGGGCAGATTCTGCTGGAACGTCCAGTCCCCGAATTCACTTCTGCCGACTTGGAAACTGTTTGTGCCGAATTTCGTGGTGATATTGAGCAGCTACCACCGATGTTTTCTGCACTGAAGAAGGATGGCGTTCCACTGTACAAACTGGCACGACAGGGGAAAACAGTGGCTCGTGAACTGCGGCAGGTGACAATCAGTCGCCTTGATCTGATTCATAATGACCTGCAAACAGTGACGATTGAGGTCGATTGTAGCAAAGGGACCTATATTCGTACCCTTATCAGTGATATTGGTGAACAACTTGGCTGTGGTGCACATCTGACAGCACTTCGACGTTTACAGAGCGGGGAGTTCTCGATTGATGAATGCCTGACCCTGGAAGAACTACAGCAAATGGAAGAACCTTCTTCCGTGCTCTATTCACTGGATGAAGCATTACGTAATTATCCTGCAGTGCAATTGGATGCCGCCGCGGCGGCCGCTTTGAAATTCGGAATTCCTCCAGAGGCACATCAAGTCGTAGCCATGGAAGAGCTGATCAGTGGAAATTTGATCCGTTTACAGGTTGAGAATCGATTGACGGCAATCGCGCGTTATGCACCGCTGCGCACTAAAGAAACGCGGGGTGACTTTGAATTGATACGTGTCTTTGGGAGTCATTGAGTTAGTAAAACAAGACTGAAGGCTTGTATTTGCAAAAAAGAATGTAGATGGTTAAACAAAAAATTCATCCTACAAGGCGTAGTGTTTTTTCGGGGACGAAGGCCTGCATTGCTAGGTCGAGATCCTGAAAAAACGCTGCAACACCGTAGGGCGGACTTTTTACGACGCCATCATGTTTAATCTTTACAGGTGAACTTGAACTGTGGTAGATATCGCA
>JAOZMV010000069.1 GCA_029934095.1 Desulfuromusa sp.
GTTTACTTTTATTTTGATACTAAACAAAAAAGATTTCTATTTAATCTTGGCGGCAAATTAGTGAAGTAAAACACAATATTCAGAATTAAAAATTATCAGAAAGAGCATATTTCGATGAAAAAGGAAATTGTTGGCTATACAACCGGGGTATTTGATCTGTTCCATATCGGCCACCTTAATTTATTACAAAATGCAAAAAGTAACTGTGACCGACTTATTGTGGGGGTAAGCACAGATGAATTAGTAGAAAGCTATAAACACAAGAAGCCCATTATCCCTTTTGTAGAACGAACTGAAATTGTATCAGCACTCAAGTGTGTTGACGAGGTTGTACCGCAGACCCATAGAGATAAAATTGCTGCGTATCATGAAATTAAATTTGATGTCATGTTTGTTGGTAATGATTGGAAGGGTTCGGATTTATTTAATATGGTAGAGGCTGAGTTGGCTGAAAATGGTGTCAAGGTGGTTTATTTCGAATACACTAATCATATTTCCTCAACAGCCCTGAAAGCCACACTTCAAGCAATCTACGATGCGGAAACCTTCATTCGGTAAACTTTAACTGCATTCAGCTGCATATTTCAGAGTCCTCCATTCATAAGAATGAGACCTCTCTGGCTCTCATCTTGTGCCGCTTTTCATGGTGAAGGTTAACAGCTGAGAAACTCATCACTGGATTTAATTTGATCATCAATCGCTACCTTAGTCGTGAGATACTGGCCCCCTTGGCGACTATTTGTGTCGTTCTGGTCATCATTTTCGCCGGGTATTCAACAGCCCGCTATCTTCCCGCTGCCGCCGCTGGAATGATGACGGGGAAAACCGTTCTGGTACTGGTCTTTCTCAAAATTATCGTTGCCCTCGAAGTTCTCATCCCGATCACCTTGTTTCTCTCAACCATAATGGCCCTGGGCCGAATGCACGCCGAATCAGAGATAATTGCGATGGAGGCCTGCGGCTTAAGTGAACGGACTATTCTCCTGACAGTCCTGCGGATTTCTCTACTGCTTGCCATTCTGGTTGCCGGGCTGTCCCTGTATGTCCGCCCCTGGGCTTACGAAAAGGGTTATTGGCTCAAAGCCGATGCAAAGATCAACTTTGATTTTTCCCGCCTCAGGCCTGGGCGTTTCCACGAAATAGGTGAAAGCAAAGATGTCATCTTTCTGGAAGAGATAGATCCACAGAACAAAGGGGCAAAAGGGATATTTATTCAACAATATGACGGCACTGACCGTAAAATCACCCATGCCAGAGAAGCCAGGCAGGAAACGAACCCGGCCACCGGCAGAAAAATTATTGTGCTGTCCGATGGATATCATTATCAACTCGAAGAAAGCGGAAGTGAATCAGAGGTTATCCATTTTCAGACTTTTCATCTCTCGCTGACACCAAAACCGATTGACTCGATTAAATATCGACAAAAATCAGCTTCGACACTCAGCCTGGCAAGGTCGACAGACAAAGAAGACAAAGCTGAGTTTCAATGGCGTATTTCCACTGGTTTTTCGACAATCCTGCTGGGGCTACTCGGCATTCCGTTTGGCAGAACGGCACCACGGCAGGGGAAACATGCCAAGACCTTTGTTGCGGTGATGGTTTTTGCCCTTTATTACAATATGACGGTCATTGCTAAGACTTGGATGGAACAGGGACTGGTAGGCTCTTTTCCGGGGATCTGGTGGCCCCAGATGATCCTTGTCGCTTTATTACTGCTCTTGCTCAAGCGTAAGACTTCAGGCAATCTGTCATCCTGAATTTAAATCAACCTGTTTTTGTTCGATTCAAGGGCCCATGAGAATACTCAATCGTTACATAGGTCTCCGGTTGGTCTGGGGATGGATGCTGGTTCTGCTGATTCTGACAGCGATGTTCTCCATCATCGAGCTAGTGGGACAGCTTGATGACGTTGGTAAAGGGAGTTATCAATTAGCAGATCTCTTCATCTACATCGCCTATACCACACCGGGTCGAATTCTAAACCTCGCCGCGATCACTTCCCTGCTGGGGAGTATTGTCGCCCTTGGAACTCTGGCAAACGGGGATGAGTTACTGGCAATGAGAGCCTGTGGCTTTTCTGTATTTCGGATTTCACGGGTGGTCTTAACCACAGGAATCGTCATGATGTTTGGGGTACTGATCCTCGCCCAATTTGTGGTTCCGCCGCTGGATCAACGGGCCTGGATAAATCGTGAAATCGCCCTTTCAGATGTGGGAACCATCCTTCCGGAAGGGGGTTTCTGGACCCGGGACAAAAACCGTTTCATCAACGTCAGATCTTCTACTTACGGCAAAGGGCTTGATGATCTCAGTGTCTATGAGTTTGATGAGCAGGGGAAACCCTCCCGCTTTATTACTGCCCGCAATGCGGAAATTGACCCCAGCGGTCGCTGGATATGTCGGGACATCAGACAGATCACCTTCCTGGAGCAGGGGATTACTGATCAAAAGATGCCTACCCTGACTCTGGATGTTTTCCTCAATACCAAACAGGTCGATCTTCTGAGTGTTACTCCGAGCATGTTTTCTATCAGTACACTCTACCAATATATTCAGGTTCTCCGACAAAGGGGGCAAAACCCCAATCCGTACATCCTCTCGCTATGGCAAAAATTAACCCTGCCGCTCAAAGTGGGAGCAATGATTTTTTTCTCTTTGCCTTTTGTCTTTGGCCCGGCGCGAGAAACCAGCTCCGGACGGAGGGTGACTCTGGGAACAATTCTCGGAATATCTTACTACTATTTTGATCAGGCACTCGGTTATACGGGGCTTCTTATCGGACTCCATCCCGCATTTACAACTCTCCTCCCTCTGGCAATTATCATTATGCTCACTCTCTGGCTGATGTTACGCATCCCTTAACAGGGTGATCAATTCAGCATGAGGGGGTAAATGGGAGAGTCAGAGCAACCTCCTGTTCCGGGATGAAGCACTGCCTGGCAGCAGAATAACCCCGAACCTGCATGGTCATCTCCCAGTTTGCGGCTGTTTTTCTCAACTGATAGATATTATACTTGGCGTAGTTTCCCGACCAGCGGTTTAATTCTGACGCAGATGGCGCACCGATCACCGGGATGGTGCCGGCAGGCGTTTCTATATTTGAAAAGGTGGGGACGTGAGCATGACCATGCAGCACCAGCTCCGCTCCACACCGTTCCAGGACATCCATAAACAACTGACTATCGGTGAGACGTTTGCGCCATTTTACCGTTCCTGCTACGGGAGGATGATGGATCAGGACAACTCGCAAAAGGCCCTGATTGCCGGTCTGCTGTAGCAGTGTTTCCAATCCTGACAGCTGTTCCTGTCCGAGGCCACCAGTCGCCATAAACGGTGGGCTGGGTCTGGCTGAACAGAGACCGATAAGAGCAACCCCTTCACGAATACGCAGACTGGGGAAAAAATTTGCCGTTCTGGCAATCTCCAGACGGGTGTCAGACTCAAGGTAAGGGGCCCACATGGAACAGGATTTGAACCAGTCCCGGCCCGAATAAGCTTCATGATTACCCGGGATCACGGTAACCTGTTCCGGGGAACCAAGAGAGTCTAACCATTGCCTGGACTCAGCATATTCCATGGGTAAACCAAGATGGGTCAGATCACCGGTCACGGCAATATGGTCGGGTCGAGTGAGATCCAAATCTTCCAGAAGAGAATCGACGATGTCACGACGATGGATAAACCGCCGTTTACGCAACCAGGATAAATATCCCTGTATCCGCTTATTAAATAATTGAGAAATTTCTATGTTGGTTAACGAAGTTAAGTGGGGATCAGAGATGTGTGCCAGAGAGAGGCTCTTTGAACCGGATATTTCTGCTGTTTCCGGTTCACCCTTCGCATCGAAGGGCCCTCTCTCTATCTTTACATTCACCATCCAGTGAGTATATAGTAGACGGCTTATTTATTCTACCGCTGTTTATTCTGGAGAAGAGCTTTTTAACCAAACTCGGAGCAGATTTCACAATCCCCCGAAAAGCCTTATTAACGTTGATAACTATGGCAATTTACGCACGAATTCTACAAGAAAATTCTATTCAATTATGGGGATTATCCTCTCGTGAACGGCTTGAACGCACGCTTAAGAAAGCAGGAGTTCACGCTATCCAAGAGGGGGCTCAGCCCCTTACTGAAGCAGATACTGTTCTGCTCCTGCGCGGCGACTTTCTCTATGACCAGCGGATCATCACCAACATGATTGAAACCGGTGACGTCATTCTGGAATTCAATAGCCCTCAGGGACCTCAACCTGTTGCTGCTTATGTTCCCGGCAAACTAGCTGACCAGATGGAAAAAATCCTTTGTGCCGATGCCAGCGAGGAATATCCTGCGGGGTTACGGCGAGAATCACCTGAAACTCTGGTTCCTGTCTATCTGAAAAGTTTACTTAAAATTGACCCACCCTATCTGTTCCCAATTACTGAACAGAATCGTCGGCGCCTGGAAAAACGGCTCTTTTCGGGGTCATACAAAGGGGTCACCGATCTGGTGACAAAATGGTTCTGGCCAAAACCGGCCCAATGGGCCACCGGATATTGCGCCCGGCACGGAATTAGCCCGAACCTTGTAACCAGCGTAAGTCTGGTTCTCTCAATCATGGCCTTGCTGCAATTTTATTATGGGGCTTACGCATGGGGACTGCTGTCTGCCTGGCTGATGACGTTTCTCGATACGGTGGATGGCAAATTAGCCCGGGTCACTATTAATTACAGCTCCTTCGGGAATATCTTCGATCACAGTATTGACCTGATTTTCCCGCCACTCTGGTACATTGCCTGGGGGTTGAGTCTGCAAACGACCCATCCAGAAATCATGGCTCTTCCTCTCACCTTTATCATCTGGCTGACCTTTATCGGTTATCTCGCTGGCCGGTTATGTGAAGGACTTTTTACCCATTTTCTTGAACCCTCAGGAATTTTTTGCTGGCAGACCATTGATTCCTGTTTCAGACTGATTACCGGGCGGCGCAACCCCAACCTGCTGCTGTTGACCCTGTTTATTTTCTATGGCCGTCCAGATCTCGGTATCTTTGTGGTCTGTATGTGGACAGTTCTCTCCAGTATTTTCCTTGCCTATCGCCTGAGAATGGGATTTCAATATAAGAAAGAGACCGGACCGCTCCGCTCCTGGTTCCTCGATGCTGATCCGGTCAATGGACAACTTTCTACGGTTCAGAGATGGTTTTGTCAACGTCCCGATATTACCGCTGGAGACGACCATTAACGCTATTGTAAACATCCCGGATCCCCAGCGAGAGGATTTTTCAAATGGGAGGACCCTGCAGGTAGGGGTGCTGACAAATCCACGCAGTGGGGGCAACAAAAAAGGGCTGGGAAAGATTTACAATATTCTGACCCAGTGGCCGGAAGTTCTGCATCGTGAGGCATCTACCCTGGAGGGGATGACCGAAGCCCTCTCATTTTTTTCCCAGAACGGGGTTGAACTGGTCATTATCAATGGCGGAGACGGGACGGTTCAAGCCGTGTTAACCCTCATTGAGCGTGCTGAAATTTTTTCCAAACCGCCGCTGCTTGCCCTGCTATGCGCTGGAACCACCAGTATGCTCCCCAGAGATGTCGGTATTCCCGGGTCGGCCACGACGGGCCTGTCGCAGGCCCTCCGCTGGGCAAAATTTACAGATTCAAGCATGACTCTCCGCCCCTGCCCGATCCTGCGAGTTCAGAGGGGAGATGGACAATCCACCCAGTGCGGAATGTTCTTTGGTGCCGGAGTTATCTGCCAGGGGATAAAAGAATTCCACCGCGGGGTTAACCCGATGGGCTGGCGGGGTCAGATTATGCCGGCCCTCACCCTGATGCAAATGTTGCTGGCTATTCTCCGCAAGAACCACGATAAAGTTCCGCCCCTTTCGACCAGATCCCGGCTTGATGGGCGCCCAGCAGAAGAGAGGTTGAATCTTTTTGTCCTCATCAGCACCCTCAATCGTTTGTTTTTCGGGATGCAACCCTACTGGGGGACCGAAGAAAATGCCCCATTACGCTACACCGAAGTCGCTGCTGAGCCAAAATACCTGTTTCGAGTGATCCCCTCACTGTTCCGCTGGCAAAAAAATCGTTATGCAACCCCGGAAAATGGTTTTGTCAGTCACAATATCCATGAGGTACAACTGGAAATAGAGGGGGATTTCACCCTCGACGGGGAATTATACGCTATTGGACAAGGACCGCTCACCATAAGTGCTGCTGGTCCGGTCATGTTTTTATGCTGACACAGATGAGGCAATTCGACAGTCAATGAAAAACCTGGAACCATCAAATATCCCGCAAAAATTTCTGGACTTGATCAAAGGACAGACGACTCAAGAGATCACTCCTGCGATCAGCGCTCTGATTGAAGCTGCCCGTGGTGACCACGGTGAGTCGGTTCGTGCTGTGCTGTTTTATGGTTCATGTCTGCGCAGCGGTGATGTTGATGATGGACTGGCCGATCTTTACCTGCTGGTTGATGACTACAACGCTGCATTTAAAAACCGGTCTCTGGCATTTTTCAACCACCTGATCCCACCTAACGTCTTTTATCTGGAAGTTCCGTTTCAGGGTCGTATCCTCCGCGCAAAGTATGCCGTGCTCACTCTAGCCGATTTTCGTAACGGGACAGACCGCTGGTTTCATTCCTATCTGTGGGGGAGATTCTCACAAAAATGTGGCTTGATCTACAGCCACAGTGAGGAGATCACTGCTGAGGTGATAACATCTTTAGCCTGTGCCGTTATGACGTTTGTCAGTCACTCGCTGCCGCAAATGGAATCCACCTTTAGTGCTCAGGATTTATGGGTGCGGGGTCTTAGCCTCAGCTACCGCTCAGAACTACGGACCGAAAAGCCCGACAGAGCGGCTCGCCTGTTTGATAGTGATCCAGATTATTATCAGGAGTTGACTCATGCGGTTTTTGAAAACAGTTGTTTTACCGTAACCACCCAAACAGATGTCACTCCTCGCTGCTATCAGGTACAAATCCCAGCGAAAGGGCGTCGTTTAAACGGATTTGCCTGGCGTGTCAGAGCAATCCAGGGGAAGGTGCTCTCCGTTCTGCGTCTGACAAAAGGGATCCTGACATTCAAAGGGGGAGTCGATTACATCCTCTGGAAAATAGAGCGCCATTCCGGAGTTAGAGTTGAG
>JAOZMV010000070.1 GCA_029934095.1 Desulfuromusa sp.
GCCATCATGTTTAATCTTTACAGGTGAACTTGAACTGTGGTAGATATCGCAGCTTGTAGACCTCGCTTTAAATCGCCACGCCACTGGCTTTATTGAACTTAAAAAGGAGATTATCGTGCTCGGCACAGAACGCAAACAAGAAATCATTAATGAGTATAAGCGTCATGAAGGTGACACCGGTTCCCCTGAGGTGCAAATTGCACTTTTGACCGAACGGATTACTTATCTGACAGATCATTTTAAAACCCACAAAAAAGATCATCATTCGCGGCGCGGCCTGTTACAGATGGTCGGTCAACGCCGACGATTGCTTGATTATTTAATCAGGCAGGACATCGGGCGCTACAAGACAATAATTAAAGCTCTCGGTCTTCGCCGTTAAAAAGAGCAGCATGTCCTGAAGGGCATGCTGCTTTTGTATTTTTATTACCGAGCTGTGGAGGCTGTCCGGAGAGAACCTCTGAAATAATTTTCAGAGATTGTCTCAGGCCAACCTCCTATAGCTATTTAGACCAAGCGAAGATTCCACATGGGTGGAATCGATATTCAAAGGAGAACAAGATATGGCCTTTCATAAGGTTGAAGTAGAATTCAATGGTCAACCATTGACGATTGAAACAGGTAAGGTTGCCCGTCAGGCTGACGGTGCAGTTATTCTTACTTACGGTGAGACTAAGGTGCTTTGTACCGTAGTTTCAGCAAAAAAAATGCGGTCCGGTCAGGATTTTTTCCCTCTGACCATCAATTATGCTGAAAAATTTTATTCAGCAGGAAAAATTCCCGGTTCATTCTTCCGCCGAGAGCGTGGGACTACTGAGCGTGAGACCTTGATTTGTCGTCTTATCGACCGTCCGATGCGCCCACTGTTCCCCAAGGGTTACATGTTTGAAACTCAGATCATGCCATCGGTTATTTCTGCCGATCTGGTTAATGATCCGGATACCCTGGCTATGGTAGCTGCTTCAGCGGCTGTGGCAGTCTCGGGTATCCCGTTTGAAGGTCCGATTGCCGCTGTTCGGGTTGGTCGTGTTGAGGGTCAGCTTATTGCTAATCCGACCAACGAGCAGATTGCAGAGAGTGATCTTGAAATCATTGTTTCCGGCTCCAAAAATGCGGTGATGATGGTTGAGGGTGAGTCTGAATTCTTCACTGAAGCTGAGATGCTCGATGCCATCTTCTTTGGCCACACCGCCCTGCAGCCGTTGATCGCAGTACAGGAAGAACTGGCTAAGTTGGTTGGTAAGGAAATGCGGATCTTTGAAGTTCCTGCTGCTGATGAAGCGTTGGTCGCCAAAGTGACTGAACTGGCTGAAGCAAAAGTAGCTGTTGCTGCCAAAATACAGACCAAACAGGAGCGCTATGCTGCTCTGGGCGATATCCGTACTGAAGTCAAAGAGCAATTGGCTGAGGAGTTTGAAGGGCGTGAGGAAGAAATTTCTGCAGCTCTGGGTGCAGTGGAAAAGAGAGTTATCCGTCAGATGGTCACAAAGGATCGGATCCGGATTGATGGTCGTGATATGACCACTATCCGTCCCATCAGCTGTGAAGTGGGAGTTCTTCCCCGTGCTCATGGTAGTGCCTTGTTTACTCGTGGTGAAACCCAGGCTCTGGTGGCTGCGACTCTCGGCACAAAAGTTGACGAGCAGCGCATGGACAATGTTCAAGGTATGGATTTCAAAAAATTCATGCTCCATTATAATTTCCCTCCATTCTGTGTTGGTGAGACCAGTATGCGACTTTTTCCGGGTCGCCGGGAAATTGGTCACGGGATGCTTGCAGAGCGTAGTATTGCTCAAATTTTACCGGGACATGAAGATTTTCCTTACACCATTCGCGTGGTCTCTGACGTGCTTGAATCAAACGGTTCATCGTCAATGGCGTCGGTCTGTGGTGCTTCTCTGTCACTGATGGATTGTGGTGTGCCAGTGTCTGAAGCGATTTCAGGCATCGCCATGGGTTTGATTAAAGAGGGTGACGATGTTGCTGTGCTCTCCGATATCCTCGGTGATGAAGATCACCTTGGTGATATGGATTTTAAAGTTACTGGTTCGGCCAAAGGAATCACTGCGCTACAGATGGATATCAAGATCAGCGGCGTGACCAAAGAGATTATGCAGCAAGCTTTGGAGCAGGCACGTGAAGGTCGAATTCATATTCTTGGCGAAATGGCAAAAGCGATTGCTGTGCCGCGTGCCGAACTTTCAGAACATGCTCCACAGATTACCAGTATCAAGGTGAAATCTGATCAGGTGAGAACCGTTATTGGTTCAGGCGGTAAGAATATTCGCGGGATTATTGAGGCCACTGGTTGTGCTATCGATATTGAGGATGATGGTACTATTAAGATTGCTTCCACCGATGGTGCTGCTGCCAAGCAGGCTATCCAGATGATCCGCGATCTGACCCAATCAGCAGAAGTTGATAAGCTCTATATGGGTACAGTTAAAAAGATCATGGAGTTTGGTGCTTTTGTTGAGATTTTCCCCGGAACAGATGGTCTGGTTCATGTCTCTGAACTGGCAAAAGAGCGGGTAAGAAATGTTACCGATGTCCTGAATGAAGGGGACAAAGTATTGGTAAAGTGTATTGGTGTTGATCGCCAGGGCAAGATCAAGCTTTCTCGTAAGGCGGCACTCGGTATGGAATTGCCTGTAGAGGGTTAATTTTTTGCTTCAATAATCGTTAAAGCAGTACCTTACTATTGGCTGGTGGAGAGTTTCAACTCTTCACCAGCCCTTTTTTTCAGGAACATTGCTATGCAAAGACCACAGGTTCTGGTAAAAAAACTTCATCCAGATGCCAGAATGCCTGCATATATGACCGAGTTTGCTGCTGGAATGGATATATGTGCTCTACTGAAAGATGTATTGATAATAGCACCGGGACAACGTTGTCTGGTGCCAACAGGGTTGGCTTTTGCCATACCGCAGGGATTTGAGGTACAGGTCAGGCCCCGCTCGGGATTGGCAATAAAGCACGGTATTGCTCTGGTCAACTCCCCCGGTACCATTGATGCTGACTATCGAGGCGAAATTTGTATTATTCTGATCAATCATGGTCTGGAAAATTTCACGATTAGTTCCGGTGATAGAATTGCCCAGATTATTGTTGCTCCAGTCTCCCAGGCAGAACTGGTTCAGGTCTCAGAGCTCACAGAAACTGAGCGCGGATCAGGGGGCTTTGGTCATACTGGGCAAGTGAGTCGTGAAAATGGATAAGTATAAACCGGAAGAGTTGCTTGATTTTCCCTGCCATTACCAATTTAAGGCCATCGGTCTTGAGGGTGACGATTTCAAGGTTGCCATCATCGCTGCAGCCAGTCAGTTCGTTACTGTCACCGAAAATGCTGTTAAATGTCGTCCTAGCGGTAGCGGCTCCTATCAGGCCATCTCATTATCGGTCACATTAAATGACTATCAACAACTGGTTGATATCTATGCTGAGATGCGGCAGGTCGCTGGTTTGAAAATGTTACTTTAATTCAGCCGGTTTTTATGCGCAAAAAACATCATAGTGACTCGATTCTGGAACACTATCCGAATACTCGTGACCTCCCTTTCCCATTCTGGATTTGACTTATAAACTTTTAACATCTATTGTAGCGCATTGACCAATATTAATGTGCTATGTGAATAATTTTCTGGAGAAAATTCAATGAAGTTAACAATTATTGGGACCGGTTATGTGGGTCTTGTCAGTGGTGCCTGTTTTGCTGAAATGGGAAATCAGGTCAGCTGTGTCGATATAGATGAGACAAAAATAAACAACCTGAAAAATGGCAAATTACCTATTTATGAGCCGGGTCTGGATGCCATTGTGCAACGTAATTATGCTGCGGGTCGGTTGCATTTTACCAACAGTCTGGAAGTTGCCATGGCGACCTCCAATATCTATTTTATTGCGGTTGGTACCCCTCCGGGAGAAGATGGTTCTGCCGATCTGAAATATGTTCTGGCGGTTGCCCAAGAAATTGGTAGTTTAATGACCGACTATGCAATCGTTATTGATAAGTCAACGGTACCGGTAGGAACCGCAGATCTCGTCAGTGAGACAATTCAAAAAGAGCTGGACCGGCGAAATTTACAGATTGATTTCGATGTCGTCAGTAACCCCGAATTTTTGAAAGAGGGGGCCGCTATTGACGATTTCATGAAACCGGATCGGGTTGTCATTGGCACTGAAAGTGAGCGGGCCAAGGATATGCTGCGGCAACTCTATGCACCTTTTAACCGGAATCACGAACGAACTATTTTTATGGGTGTACGTGATGCTGAAATGACAAAATATGCTGCCAATTCGATGCTGGCGACCAAGATATCCTTTATAAATGAAATTTCCAATCTCTGTGAGTTGATGGGGGTTGATGTTGAAAATGTCCGCCGTGGAATTGGCTCCGATGGTAGAATCGGGTTTTCTTTCATCTATCCTGGCTGTGGTTACGGCGGATCATGTTTTCCGAAAGATGTTCAGGCCCTTATCCGGATGGCTGAAGATGTCGATTTTAAGCCTGAGGTTTTACTTTCGGTAGAAAATCGTAACCTGCAGCAGAAACACTGGTTTTCCCGACATCTTGCGACCCGTTTTGGTGCCGACCTGACAGGATTAACCTTTGGTGTATGGGGTTTGGCTTTTAAGCCAGGAACTGATGATATGCGTGAAGCCCCAGCTAAAACATTATTGGCTGATCTGGTATCAACTGGAGCCAAAGCGCTGATTTATGATCCCATTGCGATGGCAGTGGCAGAGAAAGAACTTCCAGCGGAGTGGTTTGAATCTGGACTTATCAGATTTGCTGCAAATCAGTACGAGGCGTTGCACGATGTTGACGCCCTGTTGCTGGTGACTGAATGGAAACCCTTCCGCAATCCTGATCTTGAAGCGATGCGCCGCTCAATGCGGCAGAAAATTATTTTTGATGGTCGTAATCAGTACGAACCTGATTATATCCGCAGTCAGGGTTTTGAATATTTTGGTGTTGGACGAATACTCTAAAGGTACGGTTGAAAATTGATGCTCACTCCAGTCCTCCTCTGGTCAAATATTCTTTTATGCCCTGCAGCAGGGGTTTTTCTGTTGTTGCGCCGTTCTTATACCACCTCAATTTTATTTTTCATTTCCGCTCTATTTTTCATTTCCGGCCTGGCATTTACCAATCTTCGCTCCCTCCAACATCCTGAACAGCTATTTTTGTGGCAGAAATATGGACTGATTTTTGAGGTCACTGCTGTCCTCTGTTGTTATTTTTATACAAAAACCGCCTTCCGGGATAATTCTGAGATATATAAAGGTATTGGCTTCTGGATATCTGTCATCGTTGCAATATCACTCATCATTTTTGTTATTTCAACCCCCCTGGAGAACTTACTCTTTTCTCCCGATTTTGCTGAAGAACATATTCTCTTTCTGACAAATGCCGGTTTTGCCCTCTATCTCCTGTTGATGGTTTTTCTGGTATTCGGGTTGGTGCAGTTGGAGAGAACTCTCGCTGGGTTACACCAGTTACAACGTTGGAACATCAAGCTGATGGTTCTGGGCAGTGGTCTGTTGCTGGGATCCTTTGCTTTATATTTCAGTCATAGTTTGCTGTATCGTTCAATTAATATGAGTTATGTAGGAATACGTTCAGCGGCGGTGTTTTTTGCAGTTATAATGTTCTGTTATTCGCTTATATTCCGTGAAACGAGAAGTAAGCTGGCTCTATCACGCGGTATTGCCCACCGCTCTTTTGTATTGTTGCTTGTTGGTGGCTATCTGATTTTATTGGGAGTCCTGGGTGAAGGTTTACGCTATCTCAACCTTGCAACTGCAAAACCAATATTCAACGCCTTAATTCTGATCAGCTGCCTGGTTCTTGCCGTCATATTTTTCTCGGAAAAGTTGCGGCGCAGATTGAAAGTCACTCTCCACAAGAATTTTTATCAAAGTAAATACGATTATAAAGAACAGTGGCAAAATTTTGCCAATCGAGTCGCAACAGGGGTCATGTTACCGGAGATTCAAACTTCAATTCTCGATTTGTTCTGTGAGTCCCTGGCCTGCAAAGGAGCCGCTTTTTATCTCTATGATTATGATTCAACCAGTTATGTTCATACGGTCTCCTTTAACTTTAGACGTGACTGGCGACCATTCTCTGAAACTGACCCTCTCATCGTTAAGCTCAAAGAGAAAGATTGGATCATTAATCTCAAGGAGAATCCTGCTGAATTGAAAGGATCACTGGTTGAGTCACTCGAAGATGTGGAAGCGTTCCTGATTGTTCCACTCTTTTTTGATGAGGAACTGGCAGGCTTTATTGTCATGGCTGGGCAAATCAATGTTGCTGAAGAATTGACTTATGAGGATTACGATTTATTACGCATGCTCTCTCGCCAGGCTATTGCGACAGTGCAGGGCTTACGCCTCTCAGAACAATTATCTACCACCAGAGAGTTGGCAGCGATTGGAAGGATTTCGACCTTTGTGCTTCACGATCTTAAAAATCAAGTTTCAGGACTATCATTGATGCTTGATAATGCCCGTGACTATATTGATGATCCTGATTTTCAGCAGGACATGCTGGAGACGGTGGGAAACACAGTTGAAAACATGAATATTCTGATTTCTCGCTTAAAAAATATAAAAGAAAAACCTGATCTGGTGATTTCTTCAGTCGCACTGAATAAGATCATTCAAGATGCTGTTGAAACGGCTGGATCCAATGTCGAAGTCAGTGGAACTTTGGTTCAGGTTGCTGTGGATGAGGAAGAGATATATAAAGTTATTCTGAATTTACTGGTTAATGCTGCTGAAGCGACTGAAAACAATCTACCGGTATTGATAAACTATGGACAACGGGATGATCTGGCTTTTATTGATGTGAGTGACTCAGGTTGTGGAATGAGTGCTGATTTTATAGAGAATAGATTATTTAAACCCTTTGAAACGACTAAAAAACATGGTTTCGGAATTGGACTCTATCAATGCAAGCAGATTATTGAATCTCACGGTGGGAAGATAGAGGTTAAAAGTCTGGATGGAGAAGGGACACTATTTACATTGTTACTACCGTTAGCAGTTGAACGATCTTCGTGATAATCTAATCGTAGTTTTGTTTTATTTTTATGGATCCAGGGGAGACAGAATTTGAAAAAACTAT
>JAOZMV010000071.1 GCA_029934095.1 Desulfuromusa sp.
GAGCCAAACAAACGGATTTGCAGCCAGTTCATGGATAGTCCGACAGCCTCCTAATCGCCTAAATAAGCTGCGGAGAGCCACAAAAAGCAGTGAAAACCTTGAATGCATGGCCCTTCAGATAATTTTTGTGCCGCCTAATTAAATTTACCTATTTTTAGATAGCTTTATGAAAAATTTAGTGCTAGATTAAAATCGTCTAGTTTCATATCGACCGAGGGGGGGCTTGTAGGGAGAACAGCGTGACAGAAGCAGAACAGAAAAATATTGCCCAGCTTGGGTCGATGCGGCAAAAACAGCTGTTTAATCAAATCAATGCACTCCATTATCAAGGTGCCCCCTTGATAATTTGTATGCAGCATAAGAATCATGAATACTGCATATTTTTGAAAGCCAACCCGGATCCGGTTTCTGATGAAAGAATAACTGCAACCTGGATCAAAGACGAATCTTCCCCGGAATCCCTTTCTGCATTTAACCTGGTAAAAATCATTCTGAATGCCAACCACGGCGCCTATGAATTTAAGCCCGAAGTCTATCGGATCAGTGATCGAGCCTTAAGCTTCACTCTTCCTGAAGCAGCTGTAAAATCCGGCTTCAGAAAACAATTCCGCTTCACCTGTGTTAAAAAAGAGATCCCGATAACACTCACCCAGAACGCTATCGTTTTCTCCGGTCAGTTATTGGATTACTCAGCAAATGGAATTCTGGTGAATCTCTGTAATGGAGAAAGCCTTTCTTTTGCCTGGCTGAACAACAGCCACCCCGCCATGCTGACCATTCAAGGTGAGAGTGATCCAGTCTACACCGGCCAGGTCAGCCTTTCTCCTCGGGGTCAGGGACAATATCTGTTAACCCCCAATATGGAAGCGACGCCACGTTACAATGCCAGAGAATACCGTTCGCGGCGACAGCAACTTATTCCATCCCCGGATCTGATATTTGATCATCCAATCACCGGTAAAAAAGTCCGGTTAAAAATTTCCGACCTCAGCAGCCTTGGATTCTCCGTGAATGAAAAAGCATCCAGAGCATCCTTAATCCCGGGCCTGCTGATCAGAAGCGCAACGATTTCGTTTACGAACAATCTCCTCATCCCCTGCATGGCTCAAGTCGTATATTGCGAACCAGACGAAAAGGAATCAGGAACGGTGCGGGTCGGCTTTGCAATTTTAGATATCAATATCCAGAGCCATTTACAATTAATTAACTTTGTTCAGCAAGCACAGGATTCCAGCACCTACATCAGTAACCAGATAGATCCGGAAGATTTATTTGATTTCTTTTTTGAAACTGGTTTTCTCTATCCCAAAAAATATGCCGAGATCGCCAATAAACGTGAAGAAATGATGCGATCTTACCTGACCCTCTACCAAAAGGGGGTCGATATCAGTCGACATTTTGTCTACCAACATCATGGACAGATTTTTGGTCACTTTTCGGCTCTACACGTCTACCGAAAAACCTGGTTTTGCCAGCATCATGCAGCATTGAACAATCAGAGAGCCGGATTAAAAGTATTGCGTGCTATTTCAGAATATATCAATGACAGCTACCAGTTGAATCCAACAAACCTTAAATACATTATCGGTTACTACAGGGATTCCAACAAGTTTCCAAAGCGTTATTTTGGTGACTATGTTGGTGAGCTAAAAGACTTTAAAAAGACTGCACTGGATTGTTACTCCTACATCAACGAAGCCAGAAGATTTATGGGTGGACCGGTGGAATTGGAAAGAGATTGGAGTCTTGAACCGGCAGGAAAAACTGATCTGGAGGAGTTTTACGGTTATTATCAAAAAACCTCTGAAGGGATGCTCCCGGAGGCACTTGACTTGCTTCCAGAAGATCTTGGTGACCAGACCATGACAGAAACATACAAAGCCAATGGATTGTCCAGACGGCGGGAATTACTAGCCTTACGCTACCAGAATGTTCCCAAAGCACTCATTGACATCCAAACTACAGGGATTGGTCTGAACCTCTCCGAAATTACGAATGCAATTACTGTTTACCTGATCGATCCAAGGCCTGAGTATTTCGACATGGTTCGTTTTGCGATCTGTGACCAGGCATTAAAGCAGGAAAAAGCATCGGATCCGGTCATGGTTTTTCCGAACAGTTTCCTCAACTCTTGCGACTTCCATGCCGATAAGGAATACACCATGTGGACCCTGAATGTCCCTCAGGGGATGGAATCCTATATGGCCTGGATGAACCGGTTTTGCCGATGAAAAATGACTCTCCTCTATATAACTCACGTGTGCTCAACGTATACGTAAAACTACTCCGATCAAAATATCCAAATGTAAATATCGGTGAGATTCTTGCGTATGCAGGGCTGGAAGCATATGAAGTGAGCGACGAAAGTTGCTGGTTTTCGCAGTCCCAAGTCAGTCGTTTTTATGAAAAAAGCGTTGAATTGACCGGTAACGGTAATATTGCCAGAGAAGCTGGCAGGCTGGCAGCTGCCCCTGAAACCATTGGTGCCCTGAAACAGTATACTTTTGGCCTGATGGGGCCTTCTTTTGCCTTTCAACTTATTAGCCGTTTGAGCAAACGGCTCACACGCTCAGCTCGTTATCATTCCCGGGTCATAAAACGCAACCAGGTAGAGATAACCGTAGAACCTATAGAAGGGATAGAGGAACAAGCTTTTCAGTGCGAAAATCGTATGGGCTTTTTTGAAGCCATTGTCGAGGGATTTCATCTTGGCTTACCCAAAATAGAACAGACGGAATGCCTCTTTGACGGTGGGAGTTGCTGCCGCTATATCATTACCTGGAAGCAGAAATTCTCCAACATTTTTAGCTCTGTTCGCACTGCTTTTTTGGCTCTTCTAGTGCTGTCTGTGTTGCCGGGGCTATTTGTTTTACCTTTTCAGACCTTTCTTTATAGTTTTGTTTCTATCGCATTCTTGTGCCTGGGAATCTCTTTGGCCATGGAAATTCAGTGGCGCAAAGAAATGACGCGATCAAGGGATGTTTTATGGGACAGTTCCGAACGCCTGACTGATTTAATTGATGTAAGTGCACGAAATGTCCAGCTGATTCAGGAAATTGGTCAAGCCCTGGCAAGCAAAAAATCTGTTGATGGGGTTTTAACCACCATCACGCAAGTGATGGAATCGAAACTTGATTTTGATTGCGGCACGATCCTGCTTGTCAACCAGGACAGAACCCGCCTTGAAATTCGTGGTTCATTCGGCTATTCCCCCAAGGACTACAACAAGTTATTGTCGACATCGTTCAGTCTCAATAAACCCGGCAGCCAGGGACCATTCGTTCAGGCATTCCATCAGCAGGAAGACTTTATTATCAATAATACGGAAGAGATCGAGGAAAAACTATCCGCCAGGTCACGCAAACTGGTTAAAGATCTTGGCATCCAATCATTCGTGTGCTGCCCAATTGTTGTTGAAGGGACATCTTTAGGGGTCATTGCTGCGACCAACCAGTCAACAAAACAACCATTAGTCCGAAGGGATGTAAATTTACTCCAAGGCATTGCCCCGTCTATTGGTGTGACAATACAAAATGCCGGTTTGATTGAAGAATTACATTCGTCCTTCGAGAAAACCCTGAAGGTTCTTGCTGATTCTATCGATGCCAGAGATTATCTCACCGCAGGTCACAGTGAAGTGGTTACTGAATATGCAGCAGGTATAGCCAAGCAGCTGGGACAATCTGATGAGTATATACAGATGATCAGAATTGCAGGACTGCTTCATGATTACGGAAAAATCGGCATTCCCGATTCGATTCTCAAGAAGAATGGGCGTTTGAGCCAGGAAGAGAGGGATATTATCAACACCCACCCGGCGCGGTCGCAGCAAATCTTGAGTCAGGTTCCGTTCCGGGGGCTGCAAACACAAATTCCCCAGGTTGCAGGGGCTCATCATGAACGCTGGGATGGTGCAGGCTACCCCTCAGGTCTCAAAGGTGAGGATATCCCCTTTGGAGCACGAATTATAGCTGTTGCTGACTTCTTTGAAGCCATCACATCCAAACGTCATTACCGCGAACCCATGCCCATTGATAAAGCTCTCAGCCTGTTGCATGAATCCTCCGGCACTCATTTTGAACCAAAAATTGTCACTGCTTTTTTGGCATATCTGGAATCTCAGGAGTTTTCTTTGGCAAAACCCAGTTCTCCTAACTACACACATGAAATTTCCAGCGGTTCACGCCGCAAATCACCCCGCGTGCAATACCGCACACAAGTTTCAGTCCGGCAGGCTCAACGGATATTAACGGGTGACATAATTAACATCGGTAACAAGGGGGCTTATATTGCCAGTTCTGGCCCGGTTACAGATAAAGACCCGCTGATTTTAACTTTTGCCATCCCCGGTAGTGACGAATATATTCAGGTTCCCAGTAAAGTTACCTGGATCAATAGTAAACAATCGCCAACCAGTTCCAATCACCCGGAAGGGTTTGCCGTAAATTTTCAGCAAATTCCCAAGCAAACTCAAAGCTTGATGAACCAGTTTGTACGCCAACAAATATCACCGGTTGCAAATACAACCGAACCTAAGGAAGTCGCTAGTGCCAGTTAAAAACAGACAAAGTCAAGCATACCTTATGGAAAACCAGGAAGAAGGGAAGCGGCTTGAATTAAAAACAGACAAGGAAGCAGTTAAGCGGCAGGCGGCATGGGCCGGGATAGGTCCCGGCATGCGAGTGCTGGATGTCGGCTGCGGAATGGGGATTACAACACAAGCACTAGCAGAACTGGTCGGTGAAAATGGACATGTCACCGGCCTCGATTTTTCTGAGGAACGGTTGGCGATTGCCCGCGAACGCTATGGGTCTGATCATGTCAGTTTTGTCTGTCATGATATTCACAATCCATATCAAAGCGATAAACCGTACGATGCCATGTGGACACGCTTTTTCCTCGAATACTTCAGAGCAGAGCAGCAGCAGATTATTGTCCACAGTGTAGCTTCTCTTAAAACCGGCGGCATTGCCTGCCTTGCAGATCTCGACAATAACAGCCTCGGCCACAGCGGGATGAGCGAACGATTGCAACAAACCCTGCTGGATGTCATATCTCGGCTGGAAAAGGATTTTGATTTTGATCCTTATGCCGGTCGACGCCTTTATGGCCATCTCTATAACCTCGGTTTTCAGGATCTTGCCTGTACGGTAGAAATTCATCATCTGATCTACGGGGAGATCGAGGAAAAAGACAATTACAACTGGCTACGTAAAGTTGAGGTTGCCGCGCAAAAATCAGGCTGTCCATTTACCGCTTACGGGGGGAGTTTTGAAGCTTTTCATAGCGAGGTTCAAGCATTCATGAGCGATCCGCGACGCTTCACCTACACACCGCTGATTATTGCGAGAGGGATAAAAACGGCTTAAGACTACACTTAAATATGGGGGAAACAGGCAAATTGGAGTTCTAAATGAAAAAGACAGTTCTTAGCATCATCTTGTTATCTTTATCTGCAGGATCAGCATTTGCTTCCGGGTATGGAGTCTTCACCCAGGGAGCTGCCGGTTTAGGGCAAGCAAATGCGGTCGTTGCTCACCCTGTTGGTCCCTCTTCACTCTATTTTAACCCGGCATTATTGAACGATATCCCCGGTCGCCAGATTGAGGTTGGAACAACAGCAATTTATGCAGATCGTAGCGTTGATCTTGATTCCGGTGGATCAGAAGATAGCAAGAATAATTGGCATTTCCCTTCAAATCTTTATTATACCCACCAAGTTAATGAAAAACTGAGCACCGGGTTCGGACTTTTTTTTCCTTTTGGTCTGTCCACAGAATGGGATGATGACTATGAGGGGAAGTATCTGGGAACCTCGGGAGAGATCCTCACCCTCAACATCAACCCGGTCATTTCGTATCGTCTGAATGATAAACTTTCAATAGCGGGTGGTTTCAGCATTGTCTACCTTGATTCCACATTGAAGAATAAAGTCAACCAGACTGCAGCTTATACGATTGTTGACCTGCAACTTAGTGGTGGAGTCGGAGGAGCCTTACCTCCATTGACCGGTCCGCTGAAAGACATCAATCAGAAGTTTAACGGTGAAGGTTGGGGCGCGGGTTTCAATCTGGGCGTTTTATACAAGGCAACAGACTACATCAGCATCGGTGCGACTTACCGCAGCCAAGTCAATATTGATGTTGAAGGGAGAGCGACGTTCAATAACGTAGACCCGATACTGGCACCCCTCTTTTCAGACACCAATGGAGATACTGATATCAGCCTCCCGGCTCAGGCAACTGTGGGAGTAGCTTTTACCCTCTATGACAATCTGATAATAGAAATCGGTGGACGCTGGGAAGACTGGGCTTCGACAGAGAAATTAAAGATCAACCTGGATACTCCGGTTCTGGGGGAAAACTCAAGTACGACTCCGCGCGACTGGAACTCAACCTGGAGCTATAATCTAGGTGGCCAATACCAGATCAACGAATCATTCAACCTGAGCGCTGGGTACCTTTATGGAAAGGATGCCGTTCCAGGGTCGACATTTGACCCCCTTATTCCCGACAGTGACGCCCATCTATTCACTTTGGGCGGCGGGTGGAATACCGGCGCGTGGACGATCAACGCTGCATTTGGTTATGAACATCATGAAGATCGCAAAAAAGATAACGACCTGGGTGACCCCCTGGGCTCACTACTTGTCGGCTCACCAACAGGAACAGCGAATGGAAAATATAAAAGTGATGTTTATCTTTCCAGCATAAGCGTCGCCTACCGATTTTAATCGGAATTATATTCACGCAGCACTTCTACAATTTGGATCTGGTAGGTTCGGTACCACTTTGATCGACCCCGTTGTTGTGCTTTGATATGTTCCGCATCCTGTTTCCAGCGGGAAATCTGTTCCAGCGTCTCCCAATAAGAGATAGCGACTTCCTGATCCCCTTCAGTCATCGCAACAAAGTCACGACAGCCATATTTCTCCATCGCCAGATTGCGAAGCCTGACGGCGGTGTCACTATATTCCTGATCCCACTGGTTGATCTCAGCCCTGAAAATAACCGCATACATAAAGACACCCGCGCAAAAGACTCTGTGGTTCAGGAGTAATAAGGATAATCCATCTGCTTTGCTATTTCGATACGAATTTCTTC
>JAOZMV010000072.1:0-3873 GCA_029934095.1 Desulfuromusa sp.
TCAAACCTCCAAATTTTCGCTAGCAGTCCGTATAGTTCGATAGCCTCCTAGTGAAGGGGTAGTTCATTATCTCGATCTTTTATGTTACACTCTGACGATTTTTAACCGCTTGGAACGGAGATTTTCGAATGGCTGAGCTGACGATCGATCAGCAATTGTTTATTGGTGCAGTAGAGACTTTTGTTGAAAAAATTCGTAATTCTCTATATCTACAAACACCTACCCTGGCACGATTAGAGGATTCGGTTCACGCAGTGACCGATTTCAAAAAAGCGACCGCTGCGGTTGAGGGTGATTCATTTTGTGCGATAGCGGATCAACTGGAGATCGTTTTTGTTCGCCATCTGACCACACAAGTTGTTCCGAACAAAATTGAGCTTGAAATTATCAAGCTTGCTATTGACTGGTTGGCGCAACTTGCAATTTTGTACGAAGAGAATTTACCCGAGCCGAAATCTCTGGTTGCAGAGTTGCTCTATACTTTTAAACTGGTTGAATTCTCCTGCGATGCTGTATCTCTGGCAGACCTGGTCGCCAGTCATAATGAGCGGGGGAGTGTTGATCCCTTTTCCGAAGACCCGGAGTTTGCTGTTCAGGGGCAACCTGCGTCATCCCGTTTTGATCTTTTTGCTGATGACCCCAGCTTCGGTCTGGAGTTGGATCTGTTGCAGCGCACCATAAGCTCGGTGGTGGAAACCAGGTTCATGGATGATGATCCCGCCCTCCCTTCAGAGGATGAGAACCCTCCAGAGGGTGTGATCTCCTCAGTTCCTCAGTATGACTTTTTTGCCGATGATCCGCCATTATCAAAATAGATAAGCTCGATATGTAAATTCAGACAGTCAGGCAGAAACGATTCTTCGGTTCTGCTTCTGGATATAGTTCCCATAATTTGACAATTTGTGGTCTTGATTTTTATTTGCAAATGTTTGTAACACATGCTAGAAACGCAGCTTCCTGTGCTGCTGTAAAATTTAAGTAGATTCCACGGGTTGTGCGCCAGTAGCTCAGTTGGATAGAGCAACGGACTTCTAATCCGTAGGCCGAGGGTTCGAATCCTTCCTGGCGCGCCATTTTTTGATTTGACAAGAACTGGCAGTTTCCGTAACATGTCAGAGTTTTTCTGGTGGGTGTAGCTCAGTTGGTAGAGTGCCTGACTGTGACTCAGGTTGTCGAGGGTTCAAGCCCCTTCACTCACCCCATTATAGACAATGCTCGCCTTCCGTACTCAGTTAGCCCGTCAGACCGGGTGGGTTTGGGAGGCGAGCATTGTTATTTAAAGATCTTGTTTTCTGCGAGAGTGGCGGAATTGGTAGACGCGCTGGTCTTAGGAACCAGTGTCCTATGATGTGGGGGTTCGAGTCCCCCCTCTCGCACCATTCTAATTATGGCTAAGCCATTTATATATTTTATCGCTAACGAAAATTCACCTTGATCGTGACCACTATTTGAGAACCAAGGAAGGGAAAATAATGAGTGTTACTATTGAAGTTGTAAGTCCGATTAAAAAGAAACTTATTGTTGAGATTGCCGCTGACGTCGTCGAGACTGAGTTGGAAAACGCCTATAAAAAGATTGCCAAGACTGCGGATATTAAAGGTTTTCGTAAGGGTAAAATACCAAGGAAAATGCTTGAACAACATTATGGTCCCAGGGCTCAGTATGACGCTGCTGGTCCTTTAATCAATAATAGCCTCTATAAAGCTCTGCTGGATAATAAAATTGAGGCTGTGTCCCAGCCGGAAGTGAAGGAATCGGGAGTTGTAGAGAGTGGAAAGCCTTTCAAGTACGAGGCCGAAGTTGAAGTCCGGCCGGAGATTGTGGCAAAGGATTATGCGCAGCTGAATCTGGAGAAAGAAATTTTTTCTTTTGATGAAAGTGTCGTTGCCCAGCAGCTTGAGCAAATGGCTAATTCACGAACTCTACTTGAAGTCACCAGCCGCAAAAAAGCGCGTGATGGGGATACGGTTATTATTGATTTTGAAGGTTTCATTGACGGAACTGCATTTGAGAATGGTGCTGGCACCGATTTTGAGCTTGCGCTTGGATCCAATAGCTTTATTCCCGGTTTTGAAGCACAGTTGGTCGGGATGAAGCGTGAGCAGGAAAAAGAGGTTGAGGTAACCTTCCCGGAAGGGTATGGATCTAAGGATCTGGCTGGGAAACCGGCGGTTTTTAAGGTTCTGGTTAAGGAGATCAAAGAAAAAATTGTCCCAAAAATTGATGACGCTCTGGCCAAAGAGCTCGATGCGGATAATCTGGATGATCTCAAAGAGCGAATCAAGGAAAACTCCATTGCTCAGGAACAGCAGCGGATTGATAATCAATTACAAGAAAACCTGATGACTGCACTGATCGAAAATAATTCTTTTGAGGTTCCGGAAGGGATGATTGAAAATCAGCTCCACCATCTCAAGGATAGTTTCACTCAGAAGCTGAAGGCTCAAGGGATGAGTCTTGAAATGCTTGGTATGAATGAGGAGTCTTTTGCCAAAACCTACCGGGATATGGCGGTTCAACAAGTCAAAGGTGAGCTGATTCTGGATGCTATCGCTGCGCAGGAAAAAATTGTCGTTGAAGATGCGGAAATAGAACAAAAGAAGCAGGAGTTCTCTGCTAACGGCGAGGTGCCGTTGGATCAGGTTGAAATATATTTTAAAAATGAGTCCGCACTGGCTGGCTTGAAGGGACAGATTCTGCAGGGAAAGGTGACCAAGTTTTTATTGGATCAGGCCGTTGTGACTGAGGTTGAACCTCAACAACCTGAGCAGGACGCTGCTGCTGAGAGCGAAGCTGGGGAGTCCTGATATGAGTTTGGTACCAATGGTAGTTGAAGACAGTGGGCGGGGTGAGCGGGCTTATGATATTTATTCCCGTTTATTGAAAGATCGAATTATCTTTCTTGGTGGCGAGATTGAAGACCATATGGCAAGCCTTGTCATTGCTCAACTGTTGTTTCTGGAATCGGAAGATCCTGATCGGGATATTCATCTCTATGTCAATTCTCCTGGCGGAGTCGTGACCGCTGGAATGGCTATTTATGATACAATGCAATATTTGAAGGCACCTGTTTCCACGATCTGTGTTGGCCAGGCGGCCAGCATGGGCGCTGTTCTGTTAGCTGCAGGGACCGCGGGAAAACGCTTTGCATTGCCAAACGCCCGGGTGATGATTCATCAGCCCTTAGGTGGTTTTCAGGGACAAGCAACTGATATCAGTATTCATGCAAAAGAGATTTTGCGGATGCGGGCATCATTAAATGGGATTTTGGCAAAGCACACGGGGAAGAAATTAGAGAAGATAGCGGCTGATACGGAGCGTGATTTCTTCATGGATAGCGAAACAGCCCGTAACTATGGTATTATCGATGAGATTGTCGAAAGAAAATCTTAATATTAATGGTGTGGAGGTTTGATACGTGAGCTCTAAGGATGAAAACAGCCAGCTAACTTGCTCTTTCTGTGGTAAATCTCAGGATGAAGTTAAAAAGCTAATTGCTGGCCCAACAGTTTATATTTGTGATGAATGCATTGAGCTTTGTAACGATATCATTGATGAAGAGTCACGGCTGGATCAAACATCTGATCCTGAAGCAAAGCATCTGCCAAAACCGGTCGAGCTCAAAGATATCCTTGATGAGTATGTCATTGGTCAGGAACGGGCAAAAAAGATTCTATCTGTTGCAGTCTACAATCACTACAAACGGGTTGAATCTACGGACAAAAATAATAATATAGAAATTCAGAAGAGCAATGTTCTGTTGTTAGGGCCGACCGGTAGTGGCAAGACTCTGCTGGCACAGACTCTGGCAAGGGTTCTGGATGTCCCTTTTACTATTGCTGATGCGACGAATTTAACTGAAGCTGGTTATGT
>JAOZMV010000072.1:3973-7060 GCA_029934095.1 Desulfuromusa sp.
AGGTTTACTGACGGGGCATTGGTTGCTGTTGCCAAGGAGGCATTGGAACGCAAGACGGGTGCCCGTGGACTTCGTTCAATCCTGGAAAATGCTATGCTGGATGTCATGTATGACATCCCCTCACAGGATAGAGTTAAGGAAGTTGTTTTGAATGAGGATGTTATTACTAAAGGTATGAAGCCGATTATTCTTTATGATATTGCTGAAAGTGCCTAGGAGGCTGTAGGACACTACGGACTGAAGCGAAAATTCGGAGGTTTGAGTGAGCCAAACAAACGGATTTGCAGCCAGTTCATGGATAGTTCGACCATCTCCTCGACTTATTTAAACATTTTGAGTTTTTCAGGAGCGTTACGGCCATTAAAGCAGTAACGCTCCTTTTCTCTTACAGGTCAAAAATTTATGTCAGACTCTATTGAGCCCTCCTCGCTTTTATCACCCCGCCTTTTGCCGCTGTTGCCATTGCGGGATATCGTTATCTTCCCCCATATGGTTGCCCCACTGTTTGTCGGTAGACCACAATCAATTGGTGCCCTTGAAAGTGCCTCTGAAAGTGACAAGCTGATCTTTCTGCTGAGTCAGAAAGATTCCAAAATTGATGCTCCAGAAGAGGATGACCTTTATCGGATCGGTACCGTCGGCAAGGTTTTGCAACTGCTCAAACTTCCCGATGGAACAGTCAAAGTTCTGGTGGAGGGGTGCTGGCGTGGTCAGGTCCATTCTTTTGTCCAGCAGGAGGATCTTCTTCAAGCGGTTGTTGAACCGCTGGCGGAATCAATGGCTGATTCTACCGAAGTTGAAGCTGTTATCAGGGCGATCAAAACCAGTTTTGAAATCTATATCGGGTTGAGCAAAAAGATTCCAGCTGAAGTGGGTGCTACGCTAGCTGGAATTGATGATCCCTCCCGTTTAGCCGATACTGTCGCTGGTCATCTTCAGGTTCCGATTGCTGATAAGCAGGAAGTCCTTGAATTTATGGATACGTCGCAACGGTTGGAACATATCCTGGTTCTACTGGAACAGGAAATTGAAATTTTACAAGTTGAGGGCAGGATACGCAGTCGGGTTAAGAGTCAGATGGAGCGTAGTCAGAAAGAGTACTATCTGAATGAACAGATGCGTGCCATCCAGAAAGAACTCGGTGGGCAGGATGAATTCAAGCAGGAAATCCTCCATTTTGAAGAACAGATCAAGAAGAAGAAAATGTCCAAGGAGGCGACTGAAAAAGCGCAGGCAGAGTTGCGCAAGTTAAAAATGATGGCTCCGATGTCGGCTGAAGCGACTGTGGTGCGTAATTATATCGAGTGGTTGTTATCGCTGCCATGGCAAAAAGGGACCAAGGATCGATATGATCTGCTCAAAGCTGAAAACATTCTCGAAGCGGATCACTATGGCCTGCAAAAGGTCAAAGAGCGGGTTCTGGAATATCTGGCAGTCCAGGCACTGGTAAAACAGATTAAAGGGCCAATTTTATGCCTTGTCGGCCCTCCGGGTGTAGGTAAAACCTCACTGGGGCAATCAATTGCGAAAGCCTTACAGCGAAAGTTTGTCCGTATCTCTTTGGGTGGGGTACGTGATGAAGCTGAGATTCGTGGTCATCGGCGTACCTACATTGGTGCCATGCCGGGGAAAATTATTCAAGGGTTGCGTAAGTCCGGAGTAAAAAATCCAGTTTTCATGTTGGATGAAATTGATAAAATGAGTACCGATTTCCGTGGTGACCCTTCATCGGCACTTCTTGAAGTTCTTGACCCGGAGCAGAACAATAGTTTCGCTGATCACTTTCTGGATGTCGATTATGATCTGTCGCAGGTTCTGTTTATTGCGACCGCCAACAATCTTCAGGCGATTCCCCGACCATTACATGATCGATTGGAAATAATCCGGATAGAAGGTTATTCCGAGGAAGAAAAACTGCATATAGCACGTCGTTATCTGCTCGATAAGCTGCTTGTTTCTCATGGTTTAAAAGGTGAGAAGGTTGCTTTTTCGGATCGGGCAATCTACGAAATTATCAGACGTTATACACGTGAATCGGGAGTTCGTAGCCTTGATCGTGGGATTGCGGCGGTGATGCGGAAATTAGCTAAAAGAACACTGCTGGAGGGGAAAAATAAAAGTTTCAAGATTGGTGAAAAACAAATCCAGAAATACCTTGGTGTGCAGCAGTATCAGTATGGTGTGCGTGAAGAAGAAGATCAGATTGGTATGGCAACAGGTTTGGCCTGGACTGAAACGGGAGGTGAACTTCTGACTGTTGAGGTGACAACCTTACCCGGACAGGGAAAGTTGATTATTACCGGACAGCTGGGTGACGTCATGCAGGAATCGGCTCAAGCGGCACTGAGTTATATTCGTTCTCGCTGGCAGAAGTTAGAGCTTGAAAAAGATTTTTATTCCAAACTGGATATCCATGTTCATGTTCCCGAAGGTGCGGTGCCAAAAGATGGCCCTTCTGCAGGAATTACCATTGCCACTACGCTGGCATCAGCTCTAACTGGTTGCCCGATTCGAAAAGATCTGGCGATGACCGGGGAGGTGACTCTGCGGGGGCGGGTACTGGGTATCGGGGGGTTGAAAGAAAAATTGTTAGCTGCCCGTAGAGGTGGAATCACCAAGGTTTTAATCCCGATTGAAAACAAAAAAAATCTGGTGGAGCTATCCTCATATCTGTTAAAATCTCTCACTATTGAGCCGGTTTCTCATATGGATCAGGTTCTGGACTTTGCCTTGATCTTTAATGAGAAAAGAATCCCTGATTAGTCAGGCTTTGAAAGTCGTTTTTATTGCGTGAAAGCCCGAAAACAGGGAAAAACAGCTTGACAGTTTTTTTGTAAACCTGATATATCTTAACGCGTTTTCGCGTAACATAATTAACTTAAACACTATTGAGGAGGTATCCTGTGACTAAAGCAGATCTGGTTAATGCAATGGCAGAAAAGGCGGGGCTAAGTAAAACTGATGCAGAAGGCGCTTTGAAAGCTTTTACCGGGGCAGTAACAGACGCTCTGAAAGCTGGTGAAAAGGTGGCTATGGTAGGTTTCGGAACTTTCAGTGTTGGTGATCGTGCCGCACGTACCGGTCAGA
>JAOZMV010000073.1 GCA_029934095.1 Desulfuromusa sp.
CCCTGATAGCTCTGGGTGAATACCCCGACATCCAAAAGCTGGAGATTATTGCAGCCACCAAACACTTATGATCTCGTCTTCCCTCTATATTTACATGCCGGCTCACCTGCTGCCAGCACGGCTTCCATTTCTCCTCAACCGGAAGTTGCAACCGGAAGTCGCCTGCCAGGAAGTGCTGCTGGAGAAGCTCGACTTCGAGCGGCTTGGGGATTGCGCTACACAGTTGCGGGAGCATGGGCTCAGCACCACCCTGCACGCCCCTTTTAGCGGCTTCAACCCTGGCAGCAGCAAAAAAAGAACTCGCAATGCATCATTGAAACTTGCAGACCAATCATTATCTCTAGCTGAAAAACTGCATGCCAGACGAATTGTTTTTCATCCCGGGCTCACCTATGGAAATGACCGAGAAGTGCTTGATATCTGGCTGAAAAACAACCTGACATTCTGGCCGGAATTTCTGGCGCGTGCTGCGGAATTTGACTGCACCATCTGTATAGAAAATATTTATGAAACCACTCCAGATATTTTCATCGATCTGCTCACAGCAATCAATTCCCCACAGATGGGCCACGTATTGGACATCGGTCACTGGAATATTTTTGGCACCGGGAAACTAATCGACTGGCTGAATGCTACCGCCCCCTATCTGAAGCATCTGCATCTGCACGATAACCATGGTGAACAGGATGAGCACCTGCCCATCGGTCAGGGGTATGTTCCGTTTTCAACCCTGTTTGCATGGTTAAAAACAACCAAAGCCTCTCCGACCATAACCCTGGAAAATCACAGCCTCCCCGATACAGAACTTTCTCTGCAAGTGATCCAACAACATTTTCCTCAGCTTTAAACAAAAAAGCCTGCCGCAATGGTTAGCGGCAGGCTTTTTGTCTTCTTGTTGGTGCCCGGTGGTTATGATTTCCCCAACAACCCTTTCCCTTCATGATTCTCTTTAGCGTTGTGGAGCCAGATGTGACACTGATCTAAGCTGTACAGGGATAAACCAACTACGACAACGGGAAGAAAGTTGGCGGCGATGGCACCGGAAAAGCAGTAAAAGATAAAGAAGGCGGAACGATAACCGAGATGATTCCATTTTTGAGTCGGCTTGGCATCATTAGCCATGGCGGTTAAGGTCAGGATGGCTGAAGAGAAACAGTAAACGGCCAGGGCAACACTGATCAGATAGGCTGGGGGTGGATAACCGAGGATCTGGCGAACTGGCTCAGATGCCGCTGCAAACAAATTGAAATCTTTAAAAGCAAAGGCACAGATGCTGATCACCAGAAACAGTACCAGGCTCATCAAACTATGGTTTTGAACATTGGCTTCGGTGTTTGTTTTGGTATTTTGTGCTGTTTCAGCTTTGTAGTATCCCATCATTGCCTCCATTGATTTGTTTGATCTTTCGTTGTTGCTATTTACATATAGCATCAGCCGTGCCAAGTTAAACAAAAAAATAAAAACTAATAATATCAAATAGTTACAGGATTCACTCTGATTTAGACTCTTTTTCCGGACAAGAACATTCCTGTTTCGCAGGAATATTCCTGAGCTATCAGAATAGATTCTTCTTGATGAGTACCGATCCCTTCTCCATGAGGGAGAAGGTGGCCGAAGGCCGGATGAGGGGGGGGGAGTTCTCTAGGTTTGATGCTACAGCCGAAACTAAAAAACGGATCGATCCTTTCAGAACCGATCCGCTCAGTTTGTTTTTTTTAAATTTATATCAACTTGTCTTAATTGCCAGAAGAGGCCTTCTCTCCTTTTGATTCGTCCTGCTGTTCTTCACCGTGCCCTTCCTCTTCATCTTCCCAGCCGGTCCACATAGTTTTGATATGATCCGTTGGGGTACGCCCCAGGGTTGCCAGATAAACATGGGTCGGAAGAAAAGCAATCAAACAGCAAGCCAACAAAATATGGAGCACCGCCAGAAGTTTAAGTCCTCCGATCATAACAATCAGTCCACGTAACGGATCTACATTAATCAAAAAGATCCCCGACAGATTGACCAACGGCATCATAACAAACATGATTGCCAGATAAACAGACTTCTGCATCGGGTTGAATTTGTTATCCGGGCTCGGATGATGAGGATTGTCCCATCCAAGAAAATAGGTCAAAAAGTAGAATTTTACTTGCCGTAAAATACCGCTCTTCAGATCTTCAACCTTTGGTACATACAAGTTTGCCATACTTCGAGCAACAAAAGTATAATAGAAGAACCACAGGGAGAAGGAGATCGACACTATAATTCCGGCCGCATTATGGAGATAAATTGCTGATTTGTAGCTACCAAGCAACGAAACATATTCGGGAAAACGAATCTGCGCACCAGAAACTGTCAGGGTAATAATCCCAAAGGCATTCAGCCAGTGCCAGATCCGAACCGGGATGGGTTGTAAATAAATTTGATGTTCATGTTCTTCAGCCATGATTAATCCCCTTAATGTTGTCTGTTTTTGCGGGTTAAGAAACGTAGAGTTCCATGGCCAATCGGCATGATAAATCCACCACAGATGATGATCAAGCCGATAATATTCAGCGCCGAACTACGAGTACTTCCGGTCATATAGAAATTGGGTGTTCCGTATAGAGTATCAAGCATCGCACCATCTTCAACGCTCATCCGCTGGTAGGTACCACCTTCTGTTGGAAAGGAAAGGAAGCTGGTCTGCATACTCCCCGGACCCGATGCGTGACAGAAAGTACAATCATAGCGATTATCCAGCGTACTCAGATCGTGAGAAACTTCGCCAGGAACCATGGTTCCATTTAGATGCAGATTTTTATAGGCAGGGTTGCGGTTAAAGGTACGTAATTCTGCCAGAGAGATATGGTTGTCACCGTCAATATCAATGAGACTTTGTATCTCTTTTTCACCACTGTATTCTTTCAAATCGGCATAACTGGAAAAGCGGTAGCCTTTCAGCCCTTCGGATTTCTTCTGTTTCTGGGTAATATTTAAAACAATGACATAACTCTCCGACGAGGTATGGCAGGTAATGCAGGGGAGCTTGGAAATATGGAGACTTGCCTGTGGTAACCATTCTGCATGGCTGTCCATAACATCAATACCGTCATGACACTGGCTGCATTGCTGATTCATCTCGGGACCGGATACCGCTTCAATTCCATGCACCTGATGGGGATTATGGCAATCGCTGCACACTGCATTTTCTGCGTGCTCAGTCGCCATGTATTGACCTCCGAGCTCCTCATGACAATCGAGGCAATCTGCCCTGGTGACAGCTTCTCCATCATCAGGGTGCTCATCGGTCACTGATTCGTGGCAAGTCATGCAACCCATTTCAGCATGGACCGTCGGAGTAAATTTATCCGCATCGATAAACAGCTCATCACCAACCTCATCAGCATCGCCATGACAGCCCAGGCAATCATCCATCTCCATTGCACTTGCTGATAGTGGGACAGCAAGAACCATGAGCAACAAAAAACTCCACAGAATACGACAATCCATTTTCATATACTTGCCCTTTAATTGAGCGGTTTACGTTAAAGAGGAAATACCCATGTTAAAAACTACAAAACAAACCTGAAAGTAATTTTCAATACTATTAATAACAGAAAAAACCAAAAAGCGCAAAAAAAGAGATGTCTCTCCCATCTCTTTTTTAATTCAGGACTATCCAGTCCCTAAAATAAACAGCATATTTCCGGCCTGTGAGCTTGTTAAAACTACGACTGATTCAGTGTTTAAGGGGCTTTATATCTTCCTTTTTCCCACTAAAAATACCCTTGATTATACCAAGCCCCAGGGCAAAAACCGGGATAAGCTGGAGAAAAATGATCAACCCACAGACGCCTAAAAACAGGTAGACCAACATCATACTGTTGTCTTCTCTGGCTCCGGTTTCAGCTAAAGCAGGAACGATAGTGGATAAAAATACGATTCCAGAGAGACTGTATTGGACTATTTTTTTCATAATGAACTCCTTTCATCTTTCTATATACTGCTCTTCAATCAGCTCACTGTCGGCTGCAAAGTTTCAAAAGCATATTCCACTACGGAACGTAGTTCTTCATTATCTTCCTGATAATGTGGTTTCAACGCATGGTAGAAGATTTCATCTTCACGAACCTGCTTCAATGTTTCCAAAGAGCTGTCATCTGAAACCAGGATGATCCGCAGGTTTTTATTACACTTGCGCATCAAAGCAACGACATCGACCGGGGCAATTGTTTCCTCAAATACCTCGCCCAGAATAACAATCGGTTCATTTCCCTGCACTATTTTCGCGATGGCATAGGCCGCTGAAGCGGTCGTCTGAACCTCATAGTGGGAATTTTCAAAAAAGGCTGCTAACTCATACCGTACTGCTTTATTACGATCGGCGATCAGTATTTTCCTGGCTTTTATATCGGTTACCCCATTTCTGGATAATGTTGTTCGGGTTGATTGTAATCGTCTCTTGGCAGATATATTTTTGACCTTGGCAGCCAAAAAAAATGCCCCCGGAACACTCTGAAAACCAATAATAGCTATAAAGAAAATTACAAAAAACTTTGTGAGTGGGGATATCTGCAAACCAAGATCACAAAGCATAAAACTTCCCGTCAGCATCAAAGCCATGGGAAGAGCAATTAATTTGAAGTTATAGTATCGAGACATTTCATTCTCCTGCATTTGTCCTTTGCCTATAACTGAAGCAACCTACATACCAAGTTTTATAAATCTCACATAGAAATATTTATCTAATTAATTAAGCTGGTTACGGGAAATTAAGAGTCATTAGATAAAATAGTTGCTCCAAAAAACTATAAACAATTCCTGTTGGGCAGGAATCTTCCTACAGAACAAGAATCTTGTTAAGCCCAGCAGAGCATTTTTTATTTATCCAGTAGAGACTTCAAGCCAATAAAAAAACCCGCTGCTATGTAAAGCAACGGGTTTTTATTGATTTTATCTGGATCAGCTGATCAGGATTTTCCCAGCAGCCCTTTACCTTCATGATTCTCTTTGGCGTGATGGAGCCAGATGTGGCATTGGTCTAACCCGTAAAGGCTTAACCCAACCAGTAAGACGGGGAGAAAGTTTGCAGCAATTGCGCCGGAGAAGCAGTAGAAAGCGAAGAAGGCGGTACGATAACCAAGATGATTCCACTTTTGGGTCGGTTGAACATCGTTAGCCATAGCTGTCAGTGTCAGGATGGCTGAAGAAAAACAATAAACGGCCAGAGCAACGCTGATCAGGTAAGCTGGGGGAGGACAACCGAGTAACTGACGGACAGGCTCGGAGGAGACTGCAAACAAATTAAAGTCTTTAAAAGTATAAGCACAGATGCTGATCAGGAGGAAGGTAACCAGGCTCATCAGACTATGGTTCTGCACTTTGGATTCGGTATTTGATTTGGTGTTTTCAATTGTTGCTGCTTTATAGTATCCCATCATTTCCTCCATGAGTTTGTTTGTTATTTCGTTGTTGCTATTTATATATAGCATCAGCCGTGCCAAGTCTGATAAAAAAATAAATGCCTTCAATATCAACTAGTTATGGAGTTTTCACTTCGGGGGCAGCCTTTACCGAACAAGATCTTTCCTGTTGTGCAGGAATATTCCTGAGCGATCAGAATAACTTATTCTTTATGATGAGGGCGGATCTCTACTTCATAAGGGAGATGGTGACTGAAGGTCGGATGAGGGGAAAACACTTTAGCGTTGATTCTGCAGAAGAAATAAAAAGGCGGATCGATTCTTTTACAACCGACCCGCCTGAGGAGATGAATTTTTACTTGTCTTAATTGAGTTGTTCCTGTTTACGACTGAAAATACCTTTCACTATTCCATAGCCTAAAGCAAACACTGGGATAAGCTGAAGAAAGATAATCAATCCACAAACACCTAAGAACAAGTAGACCAGAGTCATGCTGTTATCTTCCCGTGCCCCGGTTGCTGCAAAAGCAGGGAGAACTGTGCTGAGAAGGAGGATTCCGGAAAGACTGAGTTGGGTTATTTTTTTCATGACGTGCTCCTTTTATGATTATGTCAATAATGTTTTCAGCTTTTTACCGTCTAGTAAGCTTGGACCGCACATTCCACTGCGGAACGGAGCTCTTCGTTGTCTTCCTGGCTATGCGGCTTCAAAGCATGGTAGAAAATTCCATCTTCACGAATCCGCTTCAAGGTTTCCAGGGAACTGTCATCTGAAACCAGAATGATGCGAAGGTTTTTATTGCACTTACGCATCAAGGCGATCACGTCAACCGAGGCGATTTTTTCTTCAAACGAATCACCCAGGATAACCAGTGGCTCATGCTTCTGAACTATTTTTGCAATCGCATAAGCAGCAGAAGCGGTGGTTTCAACTTCAAAGTGTGAATTCTCAAAGAACTCAGCCATTTGCTTGCGTGCAACACTATCACCGTCAGCTATTAATAATTTTCGTGCTTTCATAATTTTGCTCCGTTCTCAGTTAGCGATCCACTATGATTCGCTCTGGCTTCTGCATTGAAGAAAACCCCCTTGACGATACCGATAAACTGAAAAGCTGCGGGGATACACTGTAGACCGATGATTCCACCAAAGAAAATGACGAAGAATTTTGTCAGTGGCGTAATACCCAGACCAAAATCACAAAGCACGAAAGTCCCAACAAGTGCCAATGCGATTAAAACAGCAACCAATCTATAGATATTCTTTTTATTCATAACGTCCTCCTAAGAAGATGATTTGTTTGTCTTATCCTTCTATATAGCAACTGGCATGCCAAGTCTGAGAAAATAATAAAATACTGTAATATCAATCAGTTATAGATTTTTCACTTTGGGGGCGTCCTTTACCCAACAAGATCTTTCCTGTTGTGCAGGAATATTCCTGAGAAGTCGGAATAGATTCTTCTGTTCTCCTCGTTTTTGGGAGTGGAATTAAAAACGGGCCGATCCTTTTCAGAACCGACCCGTTTAAGAGGAGAAGTTTTCTGGTTGATTCTAGCCAGTTTGTTCCTGTTTACGACTGAAAATACCTTTCACTATTCCATAGCCTAAAGCAAAC